>NZ_JBSSFD010000012.1:0-101226 GCF_054062295.1 Lysinibacillus sp. TE18511 | reverse complement strand
ACATTCGAATTCACGGAACACTAGGCTATTTAACACCAGTGGAATTCAAGCAACAGCCCTTATAATTTTTGTCCAGTTTAGTGTTGACATACCAACTCTATCGAGAATGTGAAGGAGAATACTATAGCAATAAAAGGGCTTTCTTACGGAAAGTCCTTTTACATTGATCATTACACAACGATCTTTTTTGCTCCTACTGAAAAATCCTTCAAAAAACGACCGATTTCACTTTGAATAAAAGCTTTTTTACTCAATTTTAGTCTGATAGTATTGTTTGAATTTTGAAAATAATTACTAGTTTTCTAGGGGTGTCAACCCTATTTATAACGTAAGTATTTCATAGATTGGTGAAACCTGTTAAAAAATATAGCAAAAAAACGCTTATTTTACGCGAATCTGTTTCTGTAATGGTGTTGTTAGCAGATGTTGGAAAGAAATTAAATAAAAACGTCCTTTACGATTAGTTGCAGAGAAGGAGGAATTGCAAACATGAAAAAAACACTAACTGCAATTTGTGCAACATTTTTATTAGCAGCTCCAATTCAAATGGCTTCTGCTGCTTCAAATACAACAGAAGGGAATACTGTTCAACAAACGAATAACTGTAAAGTCTATTATTATACTTGGTCAAATAATAAGTGGAATGTAAAACTACCACAAACATCAGCACCATCAAAAGGAACAACAAATAATAATACACAAACAACTCAAAAAGAAAATACAGCAACTGCACCATCTAAATCAACACCATCTACAACAACTTCAGATGTAAATGCTTTTGAACAAGAGGTAGTAAAATTAACGAATGCTGAACGTACAAAAGCTGGTTTAGCACCTTTAAAAACAGATAATCAATTGATGGCTGCTGCTCGTGAAAAATCACAAGATATGCAATCTAAAAAGTATTTCTCACATACGAGCCCGACATTCGGTTCACCATTCGATCGTATGAAAACTTTAGGTATCAGTTATAAGAGTGCAGGTGAAAACATTGCACAAGGTCAACGTTCACCTCAAGAAGTGGTACAAGCTTGGATGGATTCACCAGGTCACCGTGCAAATATTTTAAACGCGAAATTTACACATATCGGTGTTGGTTATGTGAAAACAGGTAACTACTGGACACAACAATTTATCCAAAAATAATAGTGTAAATTGAATAGCTTCATTGAATAAAAGGATGTCCACTAAGTCGTAAAATACTTAGTGGCATCCTTTTTGTTTTGACTGAAAAACAAGCGAGTACATTACCGGGGATAATTGAATACATTAGATATGTTGAAAAAAATGGCTTCACTATGCGATCTAGCAAATAGTTGAATAATTTACTGTAGCGATGAACAAAATTCATTTAAGAGGCTATAGGGCTGCGTTAACAAACTGAAAAAGGAGAGTGGTATATGATATTAATAAAATGTGGCGAATGCGGTAAATTAATAATAGATAGAGCAAAAAGTATTTATAACACTCAAGCTGATAAATTTTACTGTAATGAAAGTTGCGAAAAACAGGACTTGGAAGACATGAACAGTCGAGTTCCTCCTATTAAAAATAATAATAATGGGCAATTGTATTGGGATTTTCGAATAGGGCACCAGAGCGATGAGAAAAGCTTTTAAGGAAATACTTTGTAAATGAAGTTTCCCTCTTTAGAAGAGGGGATATTCAATGTTGATGAATGTTTTGGGGTTTTTCTTCTATTATGCAAAATAGCAAACTAGAACAATGTCTAGTTTGCTATTTTTACTTTGGACGTGCTTGTAAATCTTTTCTGAACAAGTAACAACCTGATTAATAAAGTAATTGCTCCTGTTGTCAGGCCTGCAACAAGTCCAATCCAGTAACCAAACGGTCCGAAATCTGTATGCGTTGCAAGCGTATATCCGACAGGTAAGCCGATCACCCAATACGAAATAATAGCCATAATAAAAGTGATCATCACATCCTTATAACCTCTCAAAGCCCCTTGTACTGGCGCTTGAATAGCATCAGATAGCTGGAAAATGGCTGCGAATACTAAAAATTGTACGGCATATTCTATTACTTCACGATCTGTTGTATACATATTGGCGACGGGTTCACGCAGTAAAAAAAGGATACAAGCTGATATAAAGCTAAATAAAATCGCAGTCGCAACACATAAATAGCTATAGATTCTAGCATCTTGCATTCGACCTGCACCTATTTCAAAACCTACTAATATCGTAACGCCCATTGAAATGCTAAGTGGTACCATGTATAGCAGGCTGGTGAAATTTAAAGCGATTTGATGAGCGGCAATGATTTCTGTACTAAAGCTACTCATCATCATTGTGACTGCCGAAAAAATACTTGTTTCTGCAAATAAGGATATACCGATTGGTACGCCGATGATTAAAATTTCCTTCCAACGAAGCCATTCTAATTTTGGCCAATCATGGAATATACGAAAACGTTCAAAGGGCACATGTTTTGCAATAATCCAAACGGTTATAAAGAAAATAAGCCAGTAGGTAATTGCTGTTGCAACCCCTGCACCGATTCCACCAAGCTCGTGCGCTCCAAATTTCCCGAAAATAAAAATATAATTTAACATAATATTAATCGGTGTAGTAAGTAGCGTGATCATCATTGTGACGCGTGTTTGTCCGAGAGCATCAATAAAGCAACGCAATACACAAAATAAAAAGAGCGGTAAAATACCAGCACACATCGCGTAAATATATGATTTAGCAATGTTATGTACAGAGGTTTCTAAATTCATATTCCCTAAAATCCAATCAATTCCAACTAATAGCACACAGAAAATAAGTACAGCTAATAGAATGGCTACATAGATCCCTTGCTGGACAGCCTTTTTAGCATCCAGTTCTTTTTTAGCACCTACAAGCTGAGAAACAATTGGTGTAATGGCAAGAAGAATTCCGGAAAGTCCTATGTAGATAGGCATCCAAATGGAAGAACCGATCGAAACCCCGGCTAGGTCTGCTGTGCCGTAGCGACTCGACATTAAAATATCGAAAAAAGAAATTAGATACATCGCTACTTGCGTAACTAAAATGGGTACAATCATTTTTAACATTAGTTTATATTTATCTTTTATCGTCGTTGTTTGATACATTTAGTCTAACTTCCTCCATTAACATAATGAATAAGTATAGCATACTTAAATAGGTATAAATTGAAAAATTAAAGGCTTCATCTATATCTTTTCGTTCGCATATAGTAAAATAAAAGACTGTAAACAAAAAGTAGTGACGGCTTTTTAAGGAATAGGAGAATTTACGTGAAACAACAAACAATCATTTTAACCGGTGGAGGGACAGCTGGTCATGTATCGCTCAATCAAGCGATACTCCCGTCTTTACTAGACCTAGGTTATGATGTCCACTATATTGGGTCTGATCAGGGCATTGAAAAAGAATTAATAGGCGAGGCATTTCCTGATGTTCCGTTTTACGGTATTTCAAGTGGAAAATTGCGTCGTTATTTCTCAATGAAAAATTTTACTGACCCATTTAAAGTGCTTGCTGGATTGATGCAGGCTTTTCGTATTATTAAAAAAGTGAAGCCGCAAGTTATTTTTTCAAAGGGCGGCTTTGTTTCTGTACCCGTTGTCATGGCTGCGAAACTTGCTGGTGTTCCAGTGGTCATCCATGAATCAGATGTTACACCGGGCTTGGCCAATAAAATTGCGCTACCATTTGCATCACATATCTTTACGATTTTTGAAGAAACATTACAACACTTACCGAAAGAAAAGGCAACTTGCACAGGCTCCATTATTCGTGAAGAGTTATTTATGGGTGATCGAGCGGAAGGATTATCTCTCTGTAGCTTTACAACATTAAGACCTGTTCTTCTTGTAATGGGGGGGAGTTTAGGTTCAGTTGTTTTGAATGATGCACTTCGTCAAAATTTACCAGAGCTTGTCAAACAGTTTCAAGTCATTCATTTGTGCGGTAAAGGAAATTATGACAAATCATTCGAGTCTATGTCTGGTTACAAGCAGTTTGAATATGTAACAACAGAATTACCAGATTTATTACATGCGGCAGACTTTATCGTCTCACGTGCAGGCTCCAACTCGATTTTTGAATTTTTAGCACTTCACAAGCCAATGTTGTTAGTGCCATTATCTGCACAAAAAAGTCGTGGTGATCAAATATTAAATGCCAACCTATTTAAAAGACAAGGTTATGCAGAAGTATTACAAGAGGAAGAGTTAACAAAGGAATCGTTTAAAAAATCGGTGCATGTGTTAACGGAGCGCAAAGAAGAAATGGTGGCAACGATGCAAAAAACACAAAGACCTAAAACGCCTGAAGAAATGGCGAAATTGATTTTACAATATAAAAAGTAAGCTCTTTACTCGATATGCTTTAGACAATACCCACAAAATAGGGGCCTTACTGCATGTAAAGCCCGAAAATAAAAGCTATGTGCCTGTCATAACGACAGAACACATAGCTTTTTTTTATTGGTAGATTACATCGCTTGCTCTTCGCCTTCTTGCGTCTGATAGGCTGTTGTCAAATAGAACAAGTCTTTTGGAATTTTAAATAAATTAAATTGCGCTTCGCCTCTGTTTACCTGTGCTAATAACGTCGGGTGTTCTTCATTTGCACTAACGACATAAGGTAGCTTTAAGGCTGCGCGCTGTGATTTTATATTTTCAACACGAATACGGAGAAATACCGTATGGAAGTTATAATCAAAAAATAGTTCATTCAAAAAAAGCATCTTTGCCTTTTGGTTATATCCTTTACCTTGATAAGGGAGTCCAATCCACGTTCCTAAAAAGCCTGCACCTTCCTCAACATCATGAATGCTAATGGTGCCGATTGGTTGACCCCAATCATCAGTAATGGTCCTAGAAATAGCGAGTCCCTTCGCTTCCTCTTCAATCAGTTGCTTTGTCATAAACCAGTATTCATCAGCAGACGTGGCTTTTTGACGGACAAATGGGAAAACAGAAGGGTGTGATAATAGCTCATAAAGCTCTGTACATTCATGAAGGTCTCGATGTTTAAGCATACGAAACGCCTCCTTTACTAGGGTAGTTAAAACAATTCCGTTGAAACATAAAGAAGAAAACTACAATTCGTACTGGAATTAAAACCCAAAGAACTAGACGTTATAACTATGATATCCATAATTTCCCGCTGTCTTACTGATTTTTCGCCCATACCGAAAAAAGGCTAGCTTTTTTAATATAATATAACATTCTTACTGCTTTATGCAATCATTTTCCACGAAAAAACAAAAAATAAATATATTAGTCAGTAAATTCCGAAAGGTGAATTATTATATTCTAATTTTTAGGAGATTTAAGTCTAAAATAACAATTTTCTGTATAAAAATATTTAAATAGTGTTTCTTTAGCATTATATTTTTTCTTCAAAAGAGGTAAAATATCAAAAAAAACCCTGAAAAGGATACAATTTTTTCGAATTGGAAAATGTGATTCCTTGATATTATGTTATAATAGTAGTATTGATTTTTTGTATAAACAAACAATATAAATAAATTTTATCAGTCGTGTTGATTAGGGAAAAATAGGTTTATTATGGAGTAATAAAAAGTTTTTTGCTGCTATTTTGAAATATATTCCTATTTTCAACTGATTGTAGTGTAGGGCTACTCGACTCCCGCAGGAAAGCGAGTAACCCGTAGCGGAAATCAGCACCTTCTAATTAATTAGGATGGATAAAAAATGGTTAATCAACACATCTGAAAATTTTATTTTAATATGATCGACTTATGGGGGTGACAGCATGGAATATCTTTTAAGCGAAGATTTTTTTAATGAATTGTTTATTGGCAAAGATTTTGTCTTTCTAATGAAAAGAGTGGGAGACGATTATCAATATATTCGCTTAAATCAAGCAGCTCGAGCTTTGTTATCACATGAGGCGATTGGGGAAATGCTTTCTACCCGTACCTCGAGTCGTAATTTTTCGATAATTCTAGAAAATTACCATCAAGCAATTGCAAAGCGTAGTCAAGTTGATTATGTGGATTATGCTTATGTTAAATCTGAAGTTCGTAAATATGAGACATCTGTTCGTCCGTATAAAAATAATAATGAAGACTATATTTTAGCCATAACAAAAGAGATTCTATATGATCGCAGTATTGAAGATAAGTTTTTATTTATGCGCTCAATGTTTGATCATGCCTTTTTTTCTACGGTCATCCTATCAGCTGAAGGGGCTATTTATGAAGTGAATTCCAGCTTCATGGAGGACTTTGAATTAGATAATGAAACGGTCAAACACAAATTATTCGTTGATTTACCAATTGTTCCTAAAGATGAGGTAGAAAACATTCAAAACTATTTACAAAGGGCAGCAATGGGCGAAAATATTGGAGAAAAACTCATCAAGCTTCATACACTGGATAAAAAAGAGCGCACGTATTTACTTTCACTCTCTCCTGTGATGCAAGGAGATAACTCTTTTGCTATTTTTCTTATCATGCAGGATTTCACACAATTCACTCAACAAAAAGCGGAGTTACGCTCAAAATCGCATGGTTTAGAGGTTTTTAAAGCTGCTCTAAATTCTGCAACGTCCATTGCTGTTTTTGATATGGATGGAAAAATTGTAGAAGTTAATGATTTATTTTTAAATGCGTCTGGTTTCACGGCAGAAGAACTAATTGGTCAATCTTATCATTTAATCAAACCTCGATATCATACGGAGGACTTCTTACAATCAATCAATACAACAGTTGGAGCGGGGGAAATTTGGCGAGGGGAAATGTGCTACCGTACAAAATATTACGCTGAATACTGGGTAGAAGCAGCTATAGTTCCATTAAAAAATGAATTTGGCAAGACAGAAAAGTACTTATCCATTAACTATGATATTACAGACAAGAAAAGAATGTTCACGGAATTGAAAAATATTGAACGAACATTTCGTCTCATAACAGAAAATACAAATGATTTGATTGTCATTACTAACGAGGATGGCATCATTATTTATGCCTCACCATCCTATAAGGTATTCTTAGGGTACGAAAATGTAGAATTACAAGGTCAGTTTTACAGTAACATCATCGAGGACGAAAGTAAGAAGGCATGGCAAACGTTTCTAAATAATTATTCGGGTCAAACAGATACGCAGTTTGAGCTACTGCTTAAAGCAAAGGATGGTACGCCTGTTTGGACTGAAGGAAATGTAACAGTTGTACATGATCCTGAACGCGAAAAAGTTTCACAAATTATGATGGTATCCCGTGAAATAACCCGTCGTAAGGAGCGGGAGAATGATCTATTATATTTAGCTTACCACGATACGTTAACACAGCTACCAAATCGTCGTTTTTTACAAAAGGAGTTCCCGAAATTACTGACACAAGCACAAGAACATCATGTGTGTTTAGCTATTCTCTATATCGATGGGGATGACTTTAAGAATGTTAATGATTGCTACGGCCATGATACAGGGGATGATTTTATCCGGAAGTTTGGCCAAGTTTTAAATACAGCTGTACGTAGTCATGATTTAGTCATTCGCATTGGCGGCGATGAATTTATCGTTGTCTTAACAGGTTTAACTCGGGATGATGACAAGAGGCATACTCAAATTATGCACATTTATAATCGGATCCGTCATGAACTTAAAAAAGGTTGGACCATCGAAAATCATCATTTTTCCCCAACTGCCTCTATTGGAATCGCTTATTATCCGGATCACGGTACTTCATTAAATGAATTGCTAGAAATAGCAGATCAAGCCTTATATAAAGCGAAGGAATTCGGGAAAAATAATTTCTATATTGCTGATGCACAGTAAAAAAGTCTGTACAAACAAGTAATTGCTTGTGGTACAGACTTTTTGTTTGATGTTATGCTATAACAGTGCTAAGGAGGAAATCCTTATCGTTATTTTTAGAAAAGAAGGTGATGGAATGCCTAAAAAGATACTTTTGGTGGAAGATGAGAAGCATATCGCGCGCTTTGTGGAGCTCGAATTAAAGCATGAGGGCTATGATGTATTGGTCGCTTTTGATGGACGTGAAGGACTTGCACTAGCGTCATCTGAAAATTTTGATGTTCTGTTATTAGATGTTATGCTTCCGGGGATAAATGGTATTGAAATTTGTCGCCGAATACGTACGCAATCAAAGGTACCGATTATATTGTTAACGGCACGAGATGCTGTGATGGATCGTGTAGCTGGCTTAGATGCTGGTGCAGATGACTACATAGTAAAACCATTTGCGATCGAAGAACTACTAGCAAGAATTCGGACTATTTTACGTCGGGTAACACCTGATGAAAAAAGTGCAGAATCATTAAATTTTCGTGATATCGAAATCGATATAGCAGCCTATGAAGTATCCGTGCAGGGGGCTAAGCTTGATTTAACGAAGACGGAATACGATTTACTTAAACTATTAATCGAGCATAAAAATAAAGTTTGTACACGAGAGCTCATTTTAACCTCTGTTTGGGGGTATGATACGGATATAGAGACAAATGTTGTAGATGTATATATCCGACATTTACGCACAAAACTACCTGGAGATATGAATGCCTATATAGAAACCGTTCGTGGGGTTGGGTACGTGATGCGTGAATGAAAAGATTGAGAGATTATTTAGTTCATCAACCCTTACAAAGAAAATGGATGCTAACATCTAGTGCTGTAATATTTTTTAGCTATACGATTATTTGTATTGTCGTTTATATTTCGCTCCATACATGGCTATTACATGACGAGGAAAGTAAAATCAAACGGACAAGCGATGATTTGGTGTCTTTTTTAGAGTCACAAGGACCCAACCTTACAATTCAGCAAATTCAACAAAACACAGGGCTATTAAATTCCATTGTGGATCGTGATCAAACTGTTAGAGTGTTCAATTTAGATGGTGTAGAGATTTTACGTATTAATAATGCTTCACAGGCTGCACCCATTACCTCGATGCAAGAAATTATGGAAGTGACGATTGATAATGAGGATGCCTTTGTCATAAATGTACCAATTCAGCTAGGTTTCTTTCAAGGCTATATTCAAATTATTCATCCACTGACAGGGTTCCAATCATTGATGCATTATTTATTAACGGCGATGCTTATAGCAGGTTTAGGAGCATTGTTGTTATCAGCCTCAATTGGCTATTATCTTGCTAACTATTTAATGCAACCATTACATGCGTTACGTTCATCCATGAAAACGGTTATGGATAAAGGATTTAATGAGCCAATTCAATTAACATACTCTTCTCATGATGAGATTGGTGATTTATTGAAGATGTACAATGCAATGATGGACGAACTGCAAATTTCATTTACAAAACAACAGCAATTTGTCGCAGATGCTTCTCATGAGCTACGTACGCCAATTCAGGCCATCGAAGGACATCTCTCTCTATTGAAAAGATGGGGGAAGGATGATCCGGAAATTTTAGAAGAATCTATTGATACTTCCCTAACAGAAATTGCACGGATGCGTAAAATGATTGAAGAATTATTAGAGCTTGCACGTCGTGAAGAAAAAGATGATACGAGTGAGGCTGACGCAGTAACTGTTATTACAGGGGTAATAGAAGAGATACAGTATCTTCACCCAGAAGCTCGAATAACGCTGTCGAAAAATGAAGAAATAGGTCTGTTATTTATTACAGAAAATGCACTCAGTCAAATTGTTCGTAATATAATAGAAAATGCAATTCGTTATTGTGAAATAATTCCAGAGATTCAAATTTCACTATTCGTCTCCGGGAAGGAAGCGCTGTTAAAAATAGAAGATAATGGAATCGGCATAGCGGAAGAAAACATCCCTTTCATTTTCGATCGATTTTATCGAGTTGATGAAGCAAGAAATCGTCAAATAGGCGGTACGGGCTTAGGGCTTAGTATTACCAAAATGTTGCTTGAAAAATATAATGGTACGGTAGAAGTCAAGAGTGAAAAAAACGTTGGAACCGTTTTCTTCTTAAAATTCCCGCTAAAATATTAAGAAAAATCCACGCTTTATTTAATTATTTTAGCCTTTACGAAAAAATTTGCTTAATTTCATAAAAAGAGTTGTATTTTTTGTGAAGAGTAGTAAGATTGAGATGGAAAAAACGTTCTTTAAATAATGGATAAGTTGTGTCAAACATCCTTTTAAAGAACAGAAAAATATTATATAATTAATTGCAATTTAATTAATGGAACTGCCGAAAGGCAAAATTTGGAGGTCATTTTTCATGTCGAACAACGTTACAACTGTAAGTTCTCCATGGTCAGCTTTCTCTGGTCCTAACCTAGGATATGTGATGGAGCAATACGACTTATTCTTACAGTCTCCTGAAGAAGTAGAACCGGAGTTAGTATTATTATTCCAACAATTTGGTGCACCAGTAGTAGTTGAAGGTGAAGTAGCTGTAGCTAGTAATGCAGCAGCTCCTGCTGGCGATTACAAAAAAGTGTTAGCAGCTGTGAAACTAGCAGATGCAATTCGTACACATGGTCATTTAGCAGCAGATATTTATCCTTTAAAAAACCGTGAACTACAAACAGCTCAAATTGAAGAAAGCGCGTTCAACTTAAGCGCTGCAGATTTAGCTGAAATTCCTGCAGCTGTCTTCTTCAAAGATGTGCCAGCAAACGTGAAAAATGGTAAGGATGCAATCGATTACTTAAAATCTGTTTATACAGAAAAAGTAGCATTTGAATATAATCACGTAATAGCAACAGAAGAACGTGATTGGATTCAAGCACAAATTGAAACAGGTTCATTTAAACAAACATTAGCTTCTAATGAGAAAAAAGCATTATTAGACCGTTTAACTCGTGTTGAAAACTTCGAGAAGTTTATCCACAAAACTTTTGTAGGTCAAAAGCGTTTCTCTGGTGAAGGTTTAGATACTCAAATCGTCCTATTCGATGAAATTTTAAAAACATCTGAAGCAAATAACGTAGAAAAAGTACGTATTGGTATGGCTCACCGTGGTCGTTTAAATGTGTTAACACATATTTTAAATAAACCATACGACATGATGTTCTCTGACTTTGCACACGTGTCTAATGAATTATTTTTACCAAAAGATGGTCGCCTTGAAATAACTAAAGGCTGGACAGGTGATGTAAAATACCACATGGGTGCTTCTTACAACCGTGAATCTGGTATGAATGTTAAACTTGCTTACAACCCATCTCACTTAGAAGTAGGAAACCCAGTTGTTTTAGGTACTGCTCGTGGAGCACAAGATGATACTTCTAAGCCAGGGCAAGCGATTCATAACCGCACAAAAGGGTTAGGTATTCTTGTACATGGTGACGCTGCGTTCCCAGGTCAAGGTATCGTAACAGAAGTATTAAACTTTGCAAAAACTGAAGGGTTCACGACTGGTGGTACAATTCACATCATTGCTAACAACATGATTGGATTTACAACTGAACTACAAGACTCTCGCTCATCTGTTTACTCTTCTGACCCTGCAAAAGGTTATGAAGTGCCAGTTGTGCACGTAAATGCAGATAGCCCTGAGTCTGTTGCTTTAGTAGGTCGTTTCGCAGCTAGCTACCGTCAAAAATTCGGTAAAGATATCGTCGTAGACTTAATTGGTTATCGCCGTCACGGTCACAATGAAACGGATGATCCAACTGTTACAAACCCTGAAACATACAAATTAGTTGCTAAACATGAACCAGTTCGTGCTTTATATGGTGCACAATTAGTAGCTGAGGGTGTTGTTTCTGCTGCTGATGTAGCAGCTTTAGATACAGCTATTTATGCAGAAATGCAAGCAGCTTATGACCACGTAAAAGAAATGGCAGCTAAAGATGAGCACAAACATCTAGAAATGCCAGAAGAGTTAAAAGTAGAATTCCCACAAATTGAAACAGCAGTTGGTGCGGAACGTTTAGAAAAAATTAACGAAGAGCTTTTAGTGTTTGAAGAAAACTTCGAGCCACAGAAAAAACTTGGCAAAATTTTAGAAAAACGCCGTGATGCATTTGCTTCTGCAAAAATCGACTGGGGTCATGCAGAAACTTTAGCTTATGCAACAATTATTCAAGATGGCACACCAGTACGTTTTACAGGTCAAGATGCACAACGTGGTACGTTCTCTCAACGCCACTTAGTGTTACATGACAAAAACAATGGTAACTTATTCACGCCACTTCACCATATTTCAGGTGCAAATGCTTCATTTACAGTGCATAACTCTCCACTGACAGAAGCAGGGGTAGTAGGCTTTGAATATGGTTATAATTTAGAAAATGACCATGTATTATCAGTTTGGGAAGCTCAATTCGGTGACTTTGCAAACATGGCACAAGTGATGTTTGATAACTTTATTTCAGGTGCACGTGCTAAATGGGGTCAAAAATCTGGTTTAGTAATGCTTTTACCGCATGGTTATGAAGGTCAAGGTCCAGAACACTCTTCTAGCCGTATGGAACGTTATTTACAAATGTCAGCTGAAAATAACTGGTTCGTTGCAAACTGTTCAAATGCAGGCAACTACTACCACTTATTACGTCGCCAAGCAGCATTATTAGGAACAGAAGGTGTTCGTCCGCTTGTAGTGGTATCACCTAAATTCCTACTTCGTCACCCATTAGCTGCTGCAAACGCTGATCAATTAGCAAATGGCTCATTCCAAGAAGTAATTGAGCAACCAGGTCTAGGTTCAAAACCAGAAGCTGTTGAGCGCGTTGTATTAGGAACAGGTAAAGTAATGATCGATATTGCGGACCGTATTAAAGATGGTGAAGGCTTCGATCACTTACACATTGTACGTGTAGAACAACTTTACCCATTCCCAAAAGAGCAAGTTGCTGGTATTATTGCTAAGTATCCTAACGTAAAAGAAGTTGTTTGGGTACAAGAAGAACCTAAAAACCAAGGTACTTGGAATTATGCATTAGAAACATTATTTGACCTTTCTGAAGGTAAAAAGCTACGTTATGTAGGTCGTCCTGCAATGAGCTCTACTTCTGAGGGTGATGCAGATTCTCATAAAGCAGCTCAAGCAGCACTTGTAGAAGAAGCAGTTGCTGAGCCTGTAAAAGTTAAATAATCAATCACATAATAATTTTAAAAGCCGGGCTACTTGCTTAGGCAGTAGCCCTTTTATGTGCACACAATGCACGTTAATCAAAGGAGGAAATGAAAGTGGCTGAAATTAAAGTCCCTGAATTAGCAGAATCGATTACAGAAGGTAGTATCGCACAGTGGGTAAAAAAAGTGGGCGATCGCGTTGAAAAAGGTGAATTCATCGTTGAACTTGAAACAGATAAAGTAAACGCTGAAATCATTTCTGAAGAAGCGGGTGTATTAACTCAAATTTTAGCTGAAGAAGGCGATACTGTACTTGTAGGTCAAGTAATCGCAGTTGTAGAAGCTGGCGAAGGCGCAGCTCCAGCTCCTGTTGCAGCGGCTCCAGTTGAAGCAACACCAGCTCCAGCAGCGCCACAAGCAGCTCCGGCTCCTGTTGCAGCAGCTCCAGTTGTTGAAGAAACTTCTGGTGAGCGTGTAATCGCATCTCCAGCAGCACGTAGACTTGCTCGTGAAAAAGGTATTGACCTTGCTGCTGTATCTCCAGTAGATCCACAAGGCCGTGTACGTGTACAAGACGTTGCAGCTCATGGTACAGCTCCAGTAGCAGCACCACAAGCAGCTCCAGCAGCACCTAAAGCAGTTGTAGCTGTAGATGAATCACGTGTGACAGTTGAAAAAATGAGCCGTCGTCGCCAAACTATTGCAAAACGCTTACTTGAAGTAAAACAATCTACTGCGATGTTAACAACATTTAACGAAGTAGATATGACAAATGTTATGGCATTACGTTCTCGTAAAAAAGACCAATTCTTCGAGTCAACTGGCTCTAAACTTGGTTTCATGTCATTCTTCACTAAGGCAGTAGTTGCTGCACTTAAAAAATATCCATATGTGAACGCGCAAATCGTTGGTGACGAAATTCACTTAAACAACTTCTTTGATATCGGTGTAGCTGTATCAACAGAAGAAGGTTTAGTAGTACCAGTTGTACGTGACGCTGACCGCAAAAACTTCGCTGAAATTGAAGATTCAATTGCAGACCTAGCGAAAAAAGCACGCGACAAAAAATTAGGTTTAGCAGATCTTTCAGGTGGCTCATTCACAATTACAAACGGTGGGGTATTCGGTTCATTAATGTCTACACCTATCATGAATGGTACACAAGCTGCTATCCTAGGTATGCACACTATCAAAAAACGTCCAGTTGAAGTGAATGGTGAAGTAGAAATTCGCCCAATGATGTACTTAGCACTTTCTTATGACCACCGTATTATCGATGGTAAAGATTCTGTAGGTTTCCTTAAAACTGTAAAAGAATTACTTGAAAACCCAGAAGATTTATTATTAAATTCTTAATTCCAAAATCATATTTAAACCCTGCGAACTTTGTTTTGCAGGGTTTTTTCTTTTTATGGAACATTTAAGGGAGCGATGGATAAAGCAATCGAAACGACGGAAAGAATAGTCGAAGTGACGGATAGGAACCCGAGGCGACGGAAAGAAGAGCTACAGCGATGGATAAAGTATTCGAAGCGACGGAAAGAAAAGCCAAAGCGAAGGATAAAGTATCCGAATCGGCTCGACGCTCGCCCGCAGGAAGCCTTGCTCTGTGCGAAAGCGAAGCGGCAGCGACAAAGCGAATAGCCCGTAGCGGAAATCAGAGCCCTCAAATCAATTAAGGTAGATAAAAATGGTTAACCAACACACCTGATTTGCTGAATTCTATAAAAATATAAATTGATTTATAACATTGCAAAAGTGCGAAATGGATTAATAAAGGTTAAAAACCTAATATTGTAAACAATCAGAAAAATGATGAAATTATCTTGACGAATATCTTACTTTTATTGTAGTATCTTAATATCAATTAAATAAACAAACCTCACATTTGTTCTACGGTGAGGTAGAGGCGCGGTATTTATTAGTTCATTGTTGAGTATAAGCAAGCGAAGACGCAATGGAGAAGGAACTACCGCCGAAGTATAAAAGGAGCTCGTACTTTTATGCTGGGTCTGCAGTGAATAAGTGCAGGACTGTCCTAGTGAATTATTTTCCAGATTTACTAGGTTGTGCTATCTCGGAAACATGGAAATTATAGTGAGGATTTGGGCAACTGTTAATTAAAATAAGACCTAAGTTCAATTCTTAGGTCTTTTTTCGTACAGTTGTCTTATTTTTTTACAGAAAAGGGGAGTTTTTCATGAAAAGAAAATGGTTGTTATTAATGTTAACGGTAATGACTGCAATTGTGATGGCAGCATGTGGTGCTGGCGACAAAAAGGATGAAGCAACAGGTGATGCTGGTGCAGATAAAGATGGCGGAGGTGAATTCCGTGTTGGGATGGAAGCAGGTTATGCTCCATTTAACTGGACGCAGCAAGATGATGCAAATGGTGCAGTAAAAATCGCCGACAATGCTGAATATGCAGGCGGTTACGATGTGCAAATGGCGAAGAAAATCGCTGAAGGCTTAGGCAAAGAATTAGTCATTGTGAAAATGGAGTGGGATGGTTTAGTACCTGCACTGCAATCAAATAAAATTGATGCCATTGTTGCTGGGATGTCACCTACTGATGAGCGTAAGAAAACAATTGATTTCACTGAAAATTACTATACTTCTGATTTTGTTATGGTTATTAAAAAAGGTAGCAAGTATGAAAAAGCAAAATCAATCCAAGATTTTTCAGGAGCTAAAATCACATCACAATTAAACACATCTAACTACGATGTGATAGATCAGATCAAAGACGTTCAAAAACAAACTGCAATGGATAGCTTCCCAGCTATGCGTGTAGCCTTAGAAGCTGAAAAAATTGATGGCTATGTAGCAGAACGTCCAGAAGGAATTTCAGCTGCTGCAGCAAACGATAAGTTCACATATGTAAAGTTTGAAGAAGGCTTTGATACAGATATTTCAAACACTTCTATCGCAGTAGGTTTACGTAAAGGTGATGCAAATCTAGAAAAAATCAATGAAATTCTAAAAGGTATTTCTGAAGATGATCGTCAAAAAATTATGGAAGAAGCAATTCATCAACAACCAGCAGCACAATAATAAGACTGCACGGGCTACTTGCTTAGTCCGTGCAATATCTTTTCATCATTATTCAATGAGTACCTCTTTAAATAATGATAATGTCCTAGCTAATAGAATCATAAAATAATAAGAAAAAGTAAGTTGCAATGAAATAGCTAAGGCAAAAAAGAACAAGCAAACAACACGACGTTGTAAGGAGGCACATCATGAGTCTTGAATGGATTATTTCAATTGTTGAGAACAACTGGCAAATGTTTTTACGAGGTGCGTATTATACATTACTTATTTCGATTACTAGTACAATTATTGGTGCACTTATCGGATTTTTCATCGGAATTATGCATACTATTAAGGTTCGTAAAAAGGGTGTAAAATACTATAGCTTAAAGATCATTAATTTTATACTAACATGCTATGTTGAATTCTTCCGTGGTACACCAATGATTGTACAAGCTATGGTTGTATTTTACGGATTAGATATGGCATTTGGTATTGATATGCACTTTATTACAGCAGGTATTTTAGTCGTTTCACTAAACACAGGGGCTTATATGACGGAAATTGTACGTGGTGGTATTGTATCGATTGATAAAGGACAGTATGAGGCTGCTTCAGCAATCGGTATGAATCATTTTCAAATCATGCTAAATGTAGTCTTACCACAAGTTGCGAGAAATGTATTGCCTGCAACAGGTAATCAATTAATTATGAATATTAAAGATACAGCAGTATTAAATGTTATCGGTGTTACGGAATTATTCTTCCAAACAAAATCGATTGCAGGTAATAACTTCCGCTATTTTGAATCATTCTTCGTAGCTTGTGTCATGTACTTCATCATGACATTTACAGCATCAAGGATTTTACTATATGTTGAAAGACGACTTGATGGACCAGATGCTTATCAAAAAGAACAGAAAGAAGCAATATAGGGGGACGAACAAATGGCCGTTATTAAAATAGAGCATTTAAGTAAATCATTTGGGCGTAACCAAGTGTTAAAGGACGTAAATTTTCAAGTAGAAAAGGGCGAGGTTGTCTGTTTAATCGGTTCTTCAGGATCAGGTAAATCAACACTACTGCGCTGCATTAATCTACTAGAAATGCCTAGTGGTGGTCAAATTATTTATAAAGGTGAAAATATTTTGGACGAAAAGCATAATATCCAAGAATATCGTACACATTTAGGGATGGTATTCCAGCAATTTAACTTATTCAATAATCATAATGTGTTAAATAATTGTACGGTTGGACAAGTGAAAGTATTAAAGCGTTCAAAAGAAGAGGCCGAGAAAATTGCTTTAAAATATTTGCAAATCGTTGGCATGGATCAATATGTCAATGCAAAGCCTCGTCAGCTATCTGGCGGGCAAAAACAGCGAGTAGCGATTGCACGCGCATTGTCCATGAACCCAGATGTGATGCTATTCGATGAACCTACGTCTGCATTAGATCCAGAGATGGTTGGAGAAGTGTTGAAGGTTATGCGTCAGCTAGCGGATGGTGGAAATACGATGTTAATTGTTACACATGAAATGGAATTTGCTAAAGAAGTAGCCGATCGTGTTGTATTTATGGATAAAGGTGTTATTGTAGAAGAGGGACCACCATCACAGGTATTAATAAACCCTCAACATGAACGTACAAAAGAGTTTTTAAAACGTACACTAAAATAATTTCAAAAAAAGTGAGTCCAGACGAATGGGCTCACTTATTTTCTAGAATTCCACTCTGCATATAAAACAAAGCAAATTGCAAATGCAACGGCAATGATAAAAAACCATTGCGGTACACCACCAAAGCTCATAATATCACCTCGAAGTTAAGATTTAAGAATATAAATGGTTGAAAAAACGGACTTCTATGGTTTTTTTCTCCACAAAAGTACAAAAATATTATAAAATAAGCAATAGACATTAGCTTCATGCTAGTAAAGAAAGGTAGAGATATTATGTTACATTTAAAATGGAAAGATGCACCAACACTACGCGCAGTAACTTGTAAGCATACAAATGCATCAAAATATTTAGTATCGAACGTATTAACAGTAGGGAAACAATATGATGTAAAAAATGAAACAGAAGAGTTCGTTTTTATTATTGATAACACTGGTAATATTGGTGGCTACTATAAAGATTATTTTGAATAAGTATAAAATCAATTTCGCCTTGGCGTAATTGTTGCTGTCGCTTCGCTTTCGCACAGATAAACAATGCGTCTGGATTTTCGCAGGATGCGAAGGTTATAGGCTAACATCCTTTTATTCACTCCTTTTAAAATCCGTGACATCCGCCGGAGGCATAATTTTCATTCAATAGGTTTGAATGAAAATAAGAGGGTGGTTCAGATGATTTCTGAGCCACCCTTATTCGTTGAAAAAAAGAATCAGTCCCTGTTATAGCCCTTTAATTCTGCTACATCCTGTAAATGCTGTTTTTCCTGTTCTGTAGCTGTATGTAGGGCAAAGACGTCTTGGATAGCTGTTTGAAGCTCATGCTGTGTTTCTTTGAATTTCGATACTTGCTGTTCGAAAGAAGGGCTTGCAAAACGGTCATTCGTGCGAGATAACCGCTCCTCTAGCTGGACATAGTGTTGGTCCATATTCATGGATAACATCATCGCCAATTGATTTTTCCAAAGCGGAATGAGGGTAACAATTGAAAATTCTATTTTTTCTGCTAGCGTTTGGTTTGATTGCTGAATCATCCGTATTTGTGGTGCCGTTTGTAAAGCAACCTGCTGCGACACTTGTAAATCATAAATGCGCTGATCGAGTCGTTCGATTTGAGCGGCAAAGTCATTAAGCTGTTGGATCGCAAGTGGTTGATTCGATGCCTGGACACTAGTCACCTTTGCAGGAAGCTCTACTTCGATTGCTTGCTGCTTCTTCATTTGCCCAGCCGCAATAGCAGTCGCTAACTCTTCAAAAAATCCTCTATTATGTGAATAAAGTTCTTCAAGCATTTCTACATCTTTAATCATTTGAAGCTGAGCACGTTCGAGCTGAACACCAATTCGCTCTACTTGGATACTAATACGTTCAAATTCCGTTAATGTTTGTTTAATAGGACGCTCAGTTTTACCAAATATTTTTTTAAAAAAAGACTGCTTTTTTGGCTCTAACGCGTTAGGATCTACGCGGTCTAACGTTTGCATTAATGAATCTAACATTTGGCCAATTTTTGTAACGTCTTTTTGTTTTACTTGTACAAGCATTCGATCAGCAAATTGAGAAAGAGCTCGCTGTGAATCTTGCCCTAAAGATAGGACCGATTCGAATTTTGTTAAATCGATTTGACTAGCACAAAGAAGTGCACGACTTTGTGCAAGAGGCGACAGCGTTTCATACGTCGCCATCGCCTCGTTATTTGTAGTTTCTAAATAAGATTGTACAAGGGGGGAAAGACCTTGTATGGTATTTAGTTGAAATGCGTGATCATTTGCTGTCACTTATCATCGCCTCGCCACTCCAATTGTTCTTTTCGTCTACTATTTGAACGATTTGCAAATTCGATTTCCATTTGAAGATGGTCGATATCATTAGAAAGCGCATCCTTTAAATCGATTTGAATCGTATCATTTAAATCTGTCAGTGTTTCTCGTGTTTTTGATAATGTTATTTGAATTTCCTTATCTTTCACTGGCTGCTTCGATAACATCGTATATTTTTCCGTTAATTCGACAGCGGAAGGTAGGTGAGCATAAAAAAATTGTTCAACATTATAAAATTTTCGTGGATCTGCCTTCACAATTTTCACGATATTTTTTGAAATACGTGTCATTTCGATTAATTGTTTAAATGCTGAAACAGAGCGTACACGTAAGTAGTTTTGGCTTAATGTTTGTATGTTTTTATTGGCTGCTTTAAGTTGTGTTTCAATAAGTTTGTATTCTTCTTTTGTTATACCTGCAATTTGTCTGACTTTCTTTTTCTGTCTATGTTTCAACAACGCTGTACTTGGCGCGTAAGTTCCAGCAAACAATAAACCACCAAGGAAGAATCCTGGATCTGCGGCAATTGCTGCGATAGAAACAGTTGATAGCGAAATAAAGACGCTAGCGGTATGTCTAGAGAAAAACTGTCCGACACTGAGCATGTTTCTTCCTCCTAGCATTTAAATATGTCTATATTCTTATACGAAATAATCGACATAAAGTTTCAATAAAATAAAACCCTTACATAAATTTTACTGCTAATTGTAAAGTTTCTCAATGATAATACATAAAAACGAGGAAATCCGTTGCTTTATAATAGAGAATTGGGGCAAACGAAATAGAAGTCTTGGTAGAATAGTGGCTCATCACCAAACGTGTGGTTGATTTCCGTTCCGACTGGGCGCTCTTCTTGGGGCGTCCGATGAGCCGTTCCTCTATCGCAGATCCCCAAGGAGTCACCCAGACGGAACGATGACCAACTTATATTCACGGCATATCTCTTAGCAAATGTCATACAAAACTTTTGGTGAAAAACATACTATTATATTTATGGTATATAATAGTAATTAATTGTGTTTGAGGGGGAGAATAATGAAGAAATTATTTATTGTGTTACTAGCAGCATTTGTATTTGCGGTAGTAAGTCCAACAAAATCAGAAGCGAAAGTGATGTATGATGGAGCGGAAGTTGTAAAAGGGCAAACAGGAAAAATGACCTTTAAAAAAGACATCAAAGTATATAAGAAAAATCCAGATGGTTCGTTTGATTCTTTAGTGGTTAAAAGAAATAACTTCTTTAAAACGTATGATATTGAAAAATATGATGGCAAAACATTTTACCAGATGGGGCAATATCGAGTACAAGCAACAGATTTAGTGGTTTTCAAAGAAGTACCAATCGATATTCGTTCATCTTTTTATGACATGCCAACCTACGTCATGATTAATCATCAGGGCGTGAAAATTCCTGTCCAATATCAAGACATCGCATATGGTCAACCTTTAATAGTCGGAAAACGAGAAGAGGTTTGTACTGGTCCAAAATCAAGCTTAGTTTCTATAGAGAAAGGCAAATTAAATTACCATTATTGTGCTGGAGATATTGAAGGAGGGCCTGTAATTAATACCACTATTATTGATAGCACTGATGTTCGTATTTTTGAAAAGATAAATAAAGGTTCCTATGTATTAACTGAAGATACAGAACTATTAAGTGCTCCAATGAAGGGGGCACCTAGTTATACAAAAATGGTGAAGGGAACTATCTTCCAATTATCAGGGATTGAGATCAATGGTTATGTTGAGGTGGGTCTCAGTGAGTATTATTTTAATTACATTCCAGTAAATCTACTGAAGCCAGTGAATGGCAAGTAAGGAACTAGGACTCAAACCTTAAAAAGAGAAAACATGCTTGCGTTCTGAGCTAACAGTGGATATTCAAGAGCAACTTAGTCCTGTAGAAGGGCTGTTCATAAGGGAATGTATGCAAAAGGAAGCGTTTTTTCTGTGGAAAGGAAAGTATAGTTTTCAAGCGTATACACATTAAAAAAGACATCAACTCGCACTATTTTGATGGGAGTTGTGTTTTCTAAATTAAATACTTCTGCAGCAAAGAAGAAAGGGTATGGTCCAACAGGTATTACAGCGAAGAATGGCGAGAAAATTTACTATAATAAGAAAACTAAAACCTATATTAGCAGGATGTAGGAAGTGGTAATGGTTCACCACCTCACAATGGTGGAGTTTGGAAGATGGCGAAATCCCCTACAGCTATAAATAGTAAAAGAACTAGGATGGGCACATATGATGCTAATCTTAATAGGATAGGTGATTAATAATGAACAAGTACAGTATTTCTAAGTATGACCCTTTGTT
The DNA here is from genome assembly GCF_054062295.1 of Lysinibacillus sp. TE18511. Taxonomy (NCBI): domain Bacteria; kingdom Bacillati; phylum Bacillota; class Bacilli; order Caryophanales; family Bacillaceae; genus Lysinibacillus; species Lysinibacillus sp. TE18511. The sequence goes on along the minus strand of NZ_JBSSFD010000012.1, from coordinate 79,386 downwards.
CAGGGATGAAGCTGGATGTTATCAAAAAAATGAGTGGACAGCAATCAGTGATATTGGGAAATCTTTCGATGGAATATTACTAACGGATGAAGAGTATATAGGGGTTGAGGATAAATATGTTGATGCAGTGAAACTAATAATTAAATTTCATTCACTTACTAGTTTATCTGTAGCAAATTTATGTCATTCATTCTCGAAAGAAGAATTTTTAAATTTAATAAAACCTTATTCTCAGTTGTACCCCCAAAGTTTACTTGCCTTTTATTCAAATTTTAATGGAAGACAGGCGTGTCTTGATGAAGTTGAGAGTTTATGTAGGTTACAGCTAAGAGAAGATATTGGGGTTGATATATTTTCTCCGAGAAAGCTAAAAGTATTTATCGGATACGATTATTTAATGGGGGTCAATAGTTCAAAATCACTGGAGCCAATTATTCCAGAAATAAGCGCTATGGGACTGTTTGTCGAAAAATTTGATTAATAAACTGAATAGTTCTTAATACAACAGAAACCTTGATTGAAGTTACCTTTCAAGGTTTTCTTTATAGGGACTGGATAATGAATAATTCGGTTTTCTCAACTTCAAGAAGGATAACCATTGTCATCTATCTGTTTTATCAATTTTGTTGACGTTCATTGATTTGAAAGACATGCAGCAGTTGTGGAAGTGTGAAAGATATATCATTATCTGAATGAGTATTTTCTTGAAAATGCGGTGTAAATCTAGACAGAGATTATAACTACTCAGCTATCAATATCAAAAATGAGCAAGACGTTTATTAGCGTTGCATAAATGACAGTAAAAGAACCTTTGGAACAAGGGAGTTAGCTCGGCTGTCTTAAGACTAATTCGGAAGCTATCAAAAGTAACGACTAACCGAGAAACATAAATGGTTACGAGTACGAGATAAAAATTAAAGGTAGATGGGGTAATGCAAAAGTATATGGGAATCTTGATAAAAAGTCAGGTCATATAATCTTCTCTTACCTTGATAAAAAACATAAATAAGGGAGGCGTCTGCTATTTTAGACATAGAACAATTTAGAAGTTTTATAGAACAATGGAACATTGAGAAACAAACTATAGAACAATTTTGGATTCAATTAAATAATTATATGTCTGAGCAGGATGAGGAATTTTATTCGATTTTTGGAGAATTTATGCAAACAGATGTGGGCTATTATATAAAAAAAATTTCACTTGAATTGAGAAACTTCCCTGAGTTTGTTAATCAAGTGGTTTCATACTTAAGTATAGATTATAAGGGGGAGAATGTAGGAGAATTCAGGTTATATTTTACTTTAGATGGGGAAATTTCTGACTTTGAATTAATTATGTATTAGTAAAATAAATTTTAGATAGAAAATTAACATACTTATGCCATTGATAGTGATTTTTATCAAGGGCATCTTTTTTATGTAATAAAGATAGGCGTACAAATTAAACGATTTACTATAGCAAAATATAATAGAAAAAAATATTATGGGAAGACACCAACAAGTGTTGTGCGTAAACAAGTTTTAAAAATGGATAACAATATTTGTAAATATTGTTCGGGTAAAGCAAATTTAGCAACAGGTCATAATCCTTCTGTAAAGCAACATTACTATACTAGAGGTTTTGGAATGTCACCTAAAGCTAGAAAAGCTTGGGCCAACAATCCTAACATTTTGAGAGCTGCTTGCAGATCATGTAACTCAAGTAAAGGGTCAAAACATTTTCCAACTCAATGGAGACTAAGGTTTTAATACGAGATTGATTCAACATGTATGTAGAAAGGCGAAATAAAAAAGCGGCGGGACATAACTGGTCAAAACCTTAAAAAGCGCGAGAAAATCAATTTTAGAAACGTTGATTTCTCGCGCTTTTCTGTTGTGAATTTTTTAATTTTGCTTTGAAAATATACTTATGACCAAGCCTCATTCTGTCGTTTGCTTATGAAAAGAGGAATTATACATAATGATCCAAGGAGAATGAACAGAATTAAGGTGTTGATTGGATTATCTTTTACAATTGTATCTTCTTTGTGTTTTTTTTCAAATTCTTTTACCTCTTCTAGGGTCTTTACTTTATCATTTGGAATAAATTCATTTTTATTTACATCATAGTAATAGAATCCGTGTTTGTTAAAGGTGAAAAAGTCATCTAAAAGCGTTTTATATGAACTTGAAATCATTGCTAAGTTCACTTTTTCCATATCAATCACTGTTTTTACATATTTTTCACTTTCTTTTTTAAACAATTCTTTTTCTTTTTTTAATAAGTTAGCTGCCTCACTTTTTACTTTTTCTACATCTTGCAGTGTTGTTGCTTTTTTCAATCCCTCTTCAATAAAGGCTATTTGTTCCATTTTCATTTTTTCTTCAAATTCTTTTGTTTTTTGCTCTAATAATGATTTATCTTCTCTTTCTGTTTTAATCAGCACCGTTTTTGTTTCTTGTGCTACTATTTTGGCGGAGTCGTTTTTGTAATTATGAATTTCATTTTTGTTTTTATTATTTACTGAATTCAGATGATCTTCTGTAACGATTTTTGTTGCCATGCTGGCAGATGAAAAAACGATACTCAATAGACATACTGACAGTCCGATCACACTTAATTTTTGTATAAATTTCATTTAAATCACCCCGTTTTTCCTATTATTATCCACATAAACCCCTTTGCATTTTATCTTTTTAATTCAAATTTTTTCTATTTTATGATGGATCAAGGAACTATATGAAAGAAAGAATTTTTCTTAACCGAAGAACAACTAATGCGTTCAGATACATTAAGACAAAAAATAATTTGGTATGTGAACAGGGGAGGAGCGGAAGCATCCTCTTTAGAAATTCAAGATATATTACGCTTGATAATGCATTCTTTCCGTTAATCAAAGCTATATCAGAAAAAGACAAAACTCTTAACAACCACGCAAAAAAGTTACTATTTTGCTAATGTCTTTTCATTTTAACTGATTGTAGGGTAGGGCACTTGAGTGCTCCTGTCGCTTCGCTTTCATCGCAGAGCAAAGCTTCCCACAGGAAAGCGAGTAGCCTGTAGTAGAAATCTGTCTTGGTTAATCAACACACCTGATATGAGACAGTGATTAAAAGTGAATCAGAGCAACTATTTGAAAATCAAATTAATTGATGAAACTCTCTCATTCATTTATTGATCAAAATATCTAAATAGGTTATATGATTACAAGTAATGAGAAAGTAAGAGGAAACGAAATTTTCAATAGGGGGTAATCAATGAATCAACCTTCAGATGAAGCATTTAAAAATATGCTTAGGTTTTTATTAAAAACTAGTGTTCCACGGCTAATCGCTAAAAGAATTAATAGAAAGAGAGCAATAATAAATCATCTAAATAATTATTTGCACTTGCTACGGCAGGTGTTTTTATGGAAGGGGAAAATAAAAAGGACTGGGTTATTATCCCAATCCTAATTAATAAAATATAAACTACCCCCAGCAACTTCATTTTATATAAACCGTATTCTAGCACTACAAAAAAGGAGGAGCCAGACTAAACAATGTCTGACTCCATACGTACATAACCTTTTAAATCATCATAAAGCTCTAACGTAAATGAATTAGAATCGGCTTGAGGGCTAACCCCTTTTTGAACAAACACTAGGAATTCGTCAATCGCTTTTTGTGCACCTTCAACTTCAACTTCTATTTGTTCATGTTTGTTTAGTTTGCAATAACCTTTTAATCCCAGTTCAATCGCTTTTTGTTTAATAAAAAAACGGTAGCCAGTCCCATAAACATCTCCGAAAAATCTAATTAGCGCTCGCTTTTTCATGCTAAAACCTCCTAAAAGTTAAGGGGAAAGAGTTCACCCTGTACTTAGTGCATAACACGTTCTTTTTCTAAATATAAAATTAGATTATTGATGAAGTAGAGTACCTGCTTAGAAGCTTGGTCTACTTCTTTTAAATGAATTTCAGCCTGTTGAATTTGACCAGCTTTGTGAGCCTCCGCCGCTAATTTTGCAGATTCATGAACACGTATATGATAGGCGTCTAATTCACGATAGTCTTGTAAGTGTCCAAAACGTTCTACAGAGCGTGGAGATGAATACCATTTACCTAGACGACATTCTTTATGAGAAGAAACATCACTTGGCTCTACGTTTTCGAGACCAAGGAACATGTTATAAATTCGCCATTTCCATAAAATATGATCTGCTTTTGATAATTGTAAAAGCGCAATAGATGATAGCTGAACATTATTGTTGGCAATAATATCATTGCGGAAACGATTAATTTCTTTTCCTAATAAGTGAATATCGCTAGAAGTGTTATGACTATACTCGCGAATATCATCCTGAAGACTAGAAATCTCAATCATTCTTGTTGAAACTTCATCTATTGCAGCTGCTTGTTCTTGAGATATTGCAGCTGTATTTGTGACATCCAGATTAATATCTTCAATAGCACTAACAATTGCGTTTAATAATGGTAACGACTCTTTCGCTTCAACTGTTGCTTCTTTAATAATCTCAGTCGTTCCCGTAATGGAGTTTGATACATCGTTTGAATAACTTTTTAAATGATGAACATTTGTAGTAACCTCGCTGAGTGCCGATACAGTTCCCTCAGCAAGTTTGCGAACTTCCTGTGCAACTACAGCAAAACCTTTGCCATGTTCACCCGCACGGGCAGCCTCAATAGAAGCGTTCAAAGCAAGTAAATTCGTTTGATCAGCAATTTGGTTGATTAACGTTACAACATGTTCAATATCATTAACCCGCTTTTGCAATTCTGAAAAGGATTCAACAATACTTGTGAATGTCTCTTCTGTTTTAAAGATTTCAGATAGGGCATGCTCAATGGCATTTTTTCCTTGTACAGCGTGATCAACAGATTCAGTTGTTTTCTCAGAAATACGAGAAGACATTCGAGCAACTTCATTAATAGAAGCGGCAATTTCTTCAGTTGCTGCGGTAGAGGATTGGATTTCTTCATTTTGTTTATCTAAGCTAAATACTAAATCTTTCATATACATGATTTTAGCGTTGACATCCATTAAAGAAGAAACCTCAGCAACTACATTTTCAATAATTCTTTCCGTTAATACTTCAACAAGTAATTCCTGATCGACATTGACAGCTGATTGAAAAGATTTCATATATTCAAAGGCTTTATAAGGTTTTAAACCAAAATTATGTAAAATGTATGTAGTAATATAAAATGCGAATTGATTGAATACGACAATTAGTTTACCAGGCTCGTACTGATTTTTTCGGAATAAGTTGAAAAATTTAACGGTTTCATCCACATATTCATCATCGCGAGTACCTAAGAAAAATTGCGTTAAGTATCGGTTAATATATTCCTCACTAATCGTTAGCTGAGAGGTTGGGGAAATTTCACTTAAATAATTATGAAAAATAGCATTCATAGAAGGTGTGATATCTTTTAACTTATAGTAGAGAGTTTTTAAATTTTCCTCATCTTGAGAATTAAAATGGTTAAATGCTAGTGTTTTATTGAAACGGCCTGTTGCATGTAAATTTGTACCACGCTTTAATAATTCCTCAAGCTCGGCTTTAGGTCGAATACTTGAAAACATAAAAATATACCTCCCAAAAATAATGAATAATAAGGCAATAATAGCATATTTCAGGGGGTTTTAATAGACATTTCAGATGTCTTTGCTAAAATGAAAATATCTTATTACAGCAGGGAATGTGGCAAATATGTATACAATTATTTACATGAAAGCTGATTATGAGCCTTGGTGGAAATTCGAAGGCTGGGAGACTTTTATCCAAACAAATGAAACGTTTGAAACGGGAGAGCAATTTGAATTGGCATTACAAAGAAAGTTGCAACATTTCCGATTAAACTATGACAATGAGGCAACTAAAGATGGGGGATTTTGGGCCTTCTGGTCAGAGGAAGAAAGTGTTTTTTGCGAAGCCTGTGATGATGATGTACAAATATATCATGGTATTATTGCAACGAAATCTGAGGAATTGAAATAAAATTTCGAAATTAATTAAAAAAACAATTTTCTTTATTTGACAAAATTATGAATGATGGTTATACTTAGGTTAACAATTTAATTGCTTCACCGGAAACATGAATTCACATATTACAAAAAGTGATCGCGTTAGTTCGGTACTCTTTGTAATATGTGAATTTTTTTCAATCGCTGAAGAAATTACATATTGTTCACTTTTATTTTTTGGAGGTTTTCTTAAATGAAACAAGGTACAGTAAAATGGTTTAACTCAGAAAAAGGTTTTGGATTCATCGAAGTTGAAGGTGAAAACGACGTATTCGTACACTTCTCAGCTATCGGAGGAGAAGGTTTCAAAACTCTTGACGAAGGTCAAAAAGTGGAATTCGAAGTTGTAGATGGCAACCGCGGACCACAAGCTGCTAACGTAACTAAACTTTAATTCTCAGTAATTAAAATTACTTTCGTTAATTTAAAGACATCCTATGTAATTAGGATGTCTTTTTTTTGCATTCTTTGAATGTTAAAGGGTTAGAAATCTCTAATTTTGGTTAAAAGTATAAAGATGTCATTCTGGACTTTTAGGAAGCTTGCATTATGCTCGTAGAAACAAAAGGGACGGATAGAATCATCGAACAAATGGATAGAACGTTAGAGGGAAAAGGAGTCACAGGAACGTTTGAGCAAGCCTCGAATTGTGCCTTTCCGCAACATTTGATGTAGAATCAAGGAAGTGAAGGAGGATGAATAGATTGAATACATCAACACAAATTCCTAGTGAACAGGAGCAGCAAGATTTTTATAAAAAGCTACGTGCTAAATTAGTTTCTTATCTCACATCAAAATCCGGGAAAAAAAGTAAATTCACACAATATTTAATGTTTGTGCCCGATTTATTCCACTTATTAGTAAAAACTCTTACAGATCCTAAAATTGATAAGAAAAGTCGTGCCTTAATAGGTGCTTCAATAGCATACTTTGTCATGCCAGTGGATTTTTTACCAGAAGGGTTACTTGGATTTGGCGGATATTTAGATGATCTTGTTATTGCAACCTTTGTTGTTAATACCGTGATGAATAAATTAGGACCAGACGTTATTGAAAAGCACTGGACTGGAGACGACAAACTTCTAAACGTCCTTCAAAAAATTGCTGAAGTAAGTGATGAGGTTACTAGTAAAATCCCGGTAAAATCAGTTTTAGCACGATTTATAAAACACGAAAGTAAAGATCTCGAATAATTTTATTATGTAAACTATAATAAAGCTGCTTGTCTTTTTTAATAGAGGACAAGCAGCTTTAAACTGTTATTTTAATTTACGCTGTAACACTTCAACAGGAACAAATAAGCCCACACGACCATATGGATCCTTTTCTATCGTTGCAAAGACGATTCCGATCACCTCACCATCAGCATTTATGACAGGGCTCCCACTATTTCCTCGATAAACAGGGGCCTCCATCATCATAACAGGTTCCTGCCAATCTTTAAGATATGTTGATTCAAGTAAAGTTCCTTCATTAGCAATGCCTGTAAAAGCTAGTGGATTGCCAATGAAATAGACATGCTCATTGTTACCATAGTTAGGATCTTCTGCAAGTGGAAGGGTTGGTAGCTCATCACCAGATACTTGCAATAACGCTAAATCAACATCTGGGAAGCTTTGTAGTAACTCAGCTTCCATTAATCCCTCCTCAGGAAAAATGACTAATAATTTTTGAGCATCCTCAACAACGTGTGCATTCGTTACGATAAGACCATCAGGTGAAATGGCAAAACCAGTGCCTTTACTAGAGCCTGTAAAGATCTCTACAACAGCCTTTTTATATGTTTGTATATCTTCTTGTGCTGATAGCCGTGCAGACACCTTTAAAAATTCAATAGCTGGGATGGAGTAAATTTGAAAGATAAGTGCAAATGTATTCAAAAACAACACAAATGCCATACTCCAGACTATCCATTTTACAATCGGTTTTTGCTTCTTTGGCTTTTTACCTTGCTGACGTTCTTCTTGTTCTTCTGCTAACGCGTTTTGTTGTTCAGCGAGGACTAGCTCAATGAATTCTTCTTCCGTCAATTCATCGTCAGTTTTTGATTTATGTATATCATTCATGAAAACTACCTCCTTACTCAAAATGAAAGACGCCCAAGCAGGACGCCTGTGAATTATATTTTATTCGATTTTTTGTAAGGTCGAAGTTAGGACAAATGCTTCCTCGGTATTTGTCACCATCGTGTCCTCTGTACGAATAAGGCCAATGTTTTTTACAAAATATTTCGTTGTTGCTAGTGTATCTTCGGAGTGTGTTAGCTGAATAACATCATGATAGACAGTTGTTCCAGTAGTGATAGAAGCCGTAGTCGATTGAATTGTCCAACCATTAAAGTTATTTCCTACTGTTAAAGGTTTTTGCAAAATTGTTTCGAGTACTGGAAAGGAAGCAGCTTCTTGTGCTGTAGGGAGGGTGGGGTTAGCGTCTACAGCTTCTTTATAGACAAGCTCAATCGCTAGATCCGTAATCCGGTACACCTTTAAAAGTGTGACACCGCCGTTATCTTCCACTTGTGCGATATGATTTGCACCGATGTAAGTTGTTTGAAGTGTGAAACTAGCAAATTCATTCCCTTCACCTTGAAAAAGGGCTGTTGAACCATCTGGTGGGAAAAAGGATGCGAGTTCGGCTTTTTTGTTAGTTTGTTGTTCAACAGGCTGTTTGACTTCAGGTGTTTTGTCTCCCACGTTATGTTTAGGCTGATCCTCATGCTCTGTTCGATTTTCTTCACTACAACCAAAGAGTAATACTGCAAGAGAAAGTACGACTACATTAAGTCTCATATGCAAACTCCTTCAGCTATTTTCTATCATTATACGCGAAGTCCATAAGTTATACGAATGTTATGAAAACCAGTTTTCTAGAAAGGTAATCTGTTTATTAGTTGAATCGACGCGAACTCGTAAGCCGATGGGCATGGCATGAAGGGGATGCGTGTGGCAGCAATCAACATCAGCGATAATAGGAATTCTACGTCCATCTAGCTGCTCTAGCAATACATCATAAGGCTTTCTTCCGGAACCTAAATCATCATATTGTTCATGCTTACCTAAGATAATTGCAGAAGCTTTGTCAAAAATGCCGTGTAGTTTTAGCATGGCAAAGTTTTTCTCAACAACAGCAATAGTCTTAGATGTATCTTCTAGAAGTAAAATATCTCCTTCTTTAATTTGAGGGAAATAAGGTGTGCCAATAAAGCCGTACATTGTATTAATATTTCCACCTATTAAACGACCTTCCGCTATACCGGGTTGGACGGTAATCCATGAGTTAGGATGCTGTGTTTTTTCAGTCGTTCTTTCTAACCAATTTACTCGGTCATCTGTCCATATTGGTGGGATTGGTATGTCATAAGGAATCGATAATGAACGTAAAAACAAATCTTTAAAATATTGCTCTGTATAATGGACAAATGGTGGAAATTCACCAAGGGTAGAAGCTACAGAAGGTCCATAAAAGACGGGAATACCAGTCTTTGCATACATCGCTAGAAGTATGGCAGTTACATCAGACAAGCCAACAAGTATTTTGGGGTTGTGCTGAAAGGCTTCGTAATCTAAATAAGGGAGCATACTATTGGCGTTTGTACCACCCATAGTTGGTAAAATCATTTTGATGTGGGGATCACGCAGTAGGGCATTAAGCTCTTCTGCTCGTTCCTTTGGCGTACCGGAGCGATAAAAATCTTCTTTTCCAGTTAAAGAACCTTCTTTTAATGTAAAGCCAAGCGCTTGCAGACGCGCCTTACCGCGTTCATAGCGAGCCTTAGCAATAGCTGTAGCTGGTTTGGAAGGCGAATAAATACCAATGATATCGCCTTTAGTTAATGGGGAAAACATAAACTACCTCTTTCTTTTAAACTTATTTCTGCCGATTCCGGACGCAATTATGCAGAGGCATAATTGCTAATAAGACAAAACTATTATACATGATTTTACAATTTTGTGATCGTAGACTTGAACTTTTGTAAAGAGCGGTAAAAAGTAACTGGAAAGCATTGTTATAATAGAAATCAACATAATTATATTATGTCAACTCGAGGTTTGAAACTTGTAAGCGTGTTTATTATTTAATATGATAGAGAAGAATTTTTATGAAAATGGGGGCGTTTACATGTATCGACAAGTAGATGATTTTATTAATGAATGGTCAGCCGCAGCACAAGGTACGATTCAAGTATTAAAAGCTGTAACGGATGACAAGCTAGAGCAAAGCATCGTGGAAGGCCACAGTACATTAGGTTGGTTAGGCTGGCATTTAGTTGGAGCAGCAGGTTATTTTAGTTACTTAGCTGGTTTACAGGTGCCTATGACTCGTCAAGAAGATCCAATTCCATCTACAGCTGCTGAAATTGTAGCTGCCTACGAAAAAGTAGCAAATAGTGTGAAAGAGGAAGCAGCAAAGTTTTCAAATGAAGACTTAGTAGAAGAAGTAAAGGGCTTTACTGGACCAATAGCTAGAGGTGCATTATTACGTGTACTAGTCGATCATCAAACACATCATCGTGGACAGATGATAGTGCTCCTACGTCAAGCGGGCTTGCCAGTACCTGGCGTATTGGGACCAACGAAGGAAATGCAATAACAGAGTAGGCGGCAGATAGAATTATTTCGATCTGTTGCCTTTTTTTATTTGACACTTACCTACTAGTAAGTTAGTATGGTGCCATGACAAATAGAAAATCTCAAATCATAGAATTATCCTTAAAAAAAATCCAAGAAAAAGGCTTCTCATCATTTAGCTATGATGATTTAGCAAAAGAACTTGGCGTTACCAAAGCTAGTATTCATTATCATTTTGAAAAGAAGGGAGATTTAGGGTTTGCCGTTTGCGAAAGGATTCAACAAGGACTGGAGGAAGCTTATTCAGCTATTAAACATTCATCTACCGATCCTAAAGAAAAGCCTTTCGCATTTATTTTACAAAGGGTGAGGTTTATCGAACTAAACGATGTTTGTCCGATTTCTGCATTGCAGGCAGACTATAATTATTTACCCGAACAAATACAGGAAAAAATTCAACAGCTTAGTCAAATGGAAGTGAATTTAGTAGTGGATTTACTACATGAAGCAAAACAAGAAGGGGCATTACAAACTACTGATGATTTGAAGGGGCTTGCCGTACTACTGATTTCCAGTACAAAAGGTGGGCTACAGTACAAGCGAGTCTTAGGAGAAGAGTTCTTTTCAAAGCTGTTAGAAGAATTGAAGGAACAATTGAAATAGTGAGTATCAAAACTTTGAAGGAGTGTTGTGAATGGTAAGAAGAGTAGTTGTAACAGGATATGGAGTGGTTTCCCCATTAGGAAATACAGTTCAAGCGATGTGGGACAATATTAAAGTGGGAAAGTCAGGTATTCAAAAAATTAATGCAGAAGGATTCGAGCACATTAATACCCAAATTGCAGGTACTATTTCAGATTTTCAGGCACAACACTATTTAGATAAAAAGGAATTAGGAAAATATGATTTGTTCGTCCAATACGCTGTAGCAGCCTCTCAGCAGGCTTTAGAACAAGCAAATTTAGATATGAATCGTGTTGATAAAGAGCGATTTGGTGTTTATATTGGTTCAGGCATTGGCGGCATTCAAACGATTTTAGATAATCATACTGCCATGACGGACAATGGACCACGAAAGGTTTCGCCATTTATGGTTCCGATGATGATTAGTAATATGGCTTCAGGGATCATCGCCATAAAGACTGGCTTTAAAGGGCCAAGCTTTTCACCCGTTTCAGCTTGTGCAACAGGCAACCAGGCTATAGGTGAAGCCTTTTTAAATATTAGACATGGGTATTCTGACGGCATTTTAGCTGGAGGAGCTGAAGCGCCAATTAATCCTCTTAGCTTTGCAGGATTCTCTCGAATGAAGGCGATGTCTACGCAAAATGATGCGCCTGCAAAAGCTAGTCGACCATTCGATAGCAGTCGGGATGGCTTTGTAATGTCTGAAGGGGCAGGGGTTCTGTTATTAGAGGAATATGAGCATGCGAAAAAACGTGGTGCTAACATACTTGGAGAAATTGTAGGCTATGGATCGACGACAGATGCCTATCATATTACTTCTCCAGATTATACTGGTGCAGCGAATGCCATGAGACTGGCATTAAAAATGGGCAATATCGATGTAACGGATGTCGATTATATTAATGCCCATGGCACAAGTACACCTGAGGGAGATAAATCTGAAACAAATGCAATCAAAAGCGTATTTGGCGAACATGCTTACAAGATAAAGGTAAGTTCTACTAAATCCATGACTGGCCATCTCTTTGGGGCAGCTGGTGGCGTAGAAGCTGTCATCACTCTTAAAAGTGTGAAGGAAAATATCGCGCCACCAACCATCAATTATGACACGCCAGATCCAGCATGTGATTTAGATTATGTGCCCAACCATGCCATTCACAAGAATATCAATGTAGCACTATCCAATGGATTTGGCTTTGGAGGACATAATGCTGTTTTAGCCTTTAAAAAGTTTAGTGAAAATGAGGAATGAAGCGGCTTTAAAACTTAGCTGTCAGTAATAGTTTGAATGAGGTACAGTGAATTGCGAGAGAAAAAAATTCGAGGCGTAAAAAGAAAAATTAACACAATGGTGAAACGGATAGGAGACTACACCTTGGAGTTTCCAGAAGAGTTTTATCATGATTATTGGCATTTACACTTGCCAATTGCCTATACGTTTATAAAGTCTAGTAAAACACCTTTTAAAGTGAAAAAGTTTTGCATTCAAACACTTTTAGAAAGTGCTCAACGTTTGATGCAAAACAAGCCGAATGATGAAGGGAACTATCGGGTAGTAGTGGCAGTTACTTTACCAGAAATGTGGAATTCTCAAATAATTATATTTAATAATGATCAATATTTTAAAAATTTCTTTCAGAGAAATGATCAATATCAAAAATGGCATCTTCTTTCAGAGGAGAGAAATCTTTTTAATGAGTGGGACATTAAAATTCCTAGTAATTTGAATGTTTTAGGATTTCAAGAAATCATATCGGATGTAGACGACTACCGTTATGAAGGGGAATTATGGTTTATCGGTGAATTACATCAATGGAATATCAGTAATTAAAGAAAATATTCTTCCATTATGAGGAATCTATTTGTTGAATATAATTAGAATCAGCATCACTGTAATACTAGTGGTGCTGATTACATTAGTGGAGTGATGAAGGTGAACATAAGAGAAGCTACAATTCAAGATGCACAAGGTATTGGTAAAGTCCATGTTGATAGTTGGAGAACGACGTATAAGGATATTATTCCGGATCATTTCTTAAATAATCTTTCATATGAACAGAGAACAGAACTAGCGAAAAGGAATATTTCAAAAAAAGATAATCACATGCTAGTAGTAGAAAATGAATTTGGAGAAATAGTTGGCTTTGCTGATGCCTCGACTAGAGAATCAAATGTTGTACCATATTCAAGCGATTTAACGTCCATTTATCTATTAGAAGAATATCAAGGCAAAGGGATTGGAAAACTTTTATTGAAAGAGTTATTTATGTATTTTAAACAGAAAGGGTATCAGTCCATATTTGTAGAAGTATTGGCAGAAAATAAAACACGTAATTTCTATGAATATTATGGAGCGGAATATGTTAAAACAGTGCAAATTACTATTGGTGGGAAAGTATTAGAAGAATTTGTTTATGTGTGGAATGATATGGATAAGGTGTTAGAAAAACTAGAATAAGAGGGCTTTGTAATTTATTGATTTTGTTATATTCCCCTATATACGGAGGGGAATATAACAATCAATTAAACATGGAGATTCTCTTTTTTTAATAACAGGCCATCTAAAAATATTGAAATAAAGCCTTTACTTTCTTGCAATAAATCGAAATCCTTTCCAAAAACTAGCCAGTCGTATAAAGAACCTCGCATACAACGAGAAATATAAATAGCAGTTTGCTGAACGTCTGTTTGTACGGATAATTCACTATCATCAATAGCTTTTTGTATAAATGTGTGCAGGATTTTATAGAGTTTGCGTTCGGAATGGGTAAAGAAATTTTCTTCGTTTTCAATTAAGCCACTTTTGTAAACGGAACGCATTAAATCCATTCCTAAATCCTCTTTTAAATACTTCATTTGTGCCTCAATTAATGCAATCACCTTTTCCTTGAAGCAAAGATTTGCTGGTAGTGTCGTTATATTTTCGCGACTCAAGGTACGTTTTTCTCTGAATTATTTCCAGCGAATGTACGATATACGGGGCTATCCTTTGGCTATCAAGTCGCTGCGGCTATAGTCGGTTTCGGACCTATGCTATGGACATCTTTAGCAACAGAATATGGGGCATCACCTTATTTATTCGGTACATTAATGATCGCGGGACTCCTTCTATCACTGCTACTTGCCGTATTTTCACCTGATACACGTAGAATCACACAATATGAAGAACCTGTTGAGAAAGTACATGAACATGAACAGATGGTAGATGTTCCAGAAAAAGTAGCGATGACATCGACAAAGTCATAGATTATTAATGACAAACGATCCTGCTTTTAAGTAAATATTAAGAGGTGAAACAAATGGAAAAAGAAGTGGCAATCATTACAGGGGCTGCAAGTGGTATTGGACAGGCAATTGCTATCGCTCTATCAGAAAGAAATATATGTACAATTCTAGTAGATAAAAATCCATGTACAGAAACGATTCAGCAGCTTACAGGTGATTTCTTTGAACATAATGGTGATATCAATAGTGAAGCCTTTATCGATGAGGTCATTACGAATACAATCAAGCATTTTGGCAAAATTGATATTTTAGTAAATAATGCAGGAACGTGCGGTAGAAGTTCATTGGAAACAATGACACTCGAAGAATGGACACGCGATATTTCGACAAATTTACAGAGTACCTTTTTATTTATTCAAAAAGTAGTGTATCCGCATATGAAAGAACAAAAATATGGACGAATTATCAATATTAGCTCTATTTCAGGTATGAATGGCGGTGCAATTTCTGGGGGCGAAACAGTGGGAAGATCGGGCCCAGCCTATGCAGCATCAAAAGGTGGCATCATTGCGTTAACCAAATGGGTTGCAAAAGAAATAGGGGCCCTTCATATCACATGTAATTCTGTTGCACCAGGGGCTACTGAAACAGGCATCACAAAAGGTGTCAATTACGAAATTAGCAATCAGCCGATTAATCGTATGGGGCAACCAAGTGAAATAGCTGCTGCCGTTGCTTTTTTAGCAAGTAAAGAAGCAAGTTATATTACAGGGCAAGTGCTTGCGGTAGATGGCGGATTATATATGTAGGAAGGATGACAATCTATGGAAGCGGGGAAGTAGTGATTAAAAGATTGAAGGTACTAGTTACTCAAATACAATCATTCATAGTTCAAAATGATTCATTTACTTCATAAAATAACAGGGTTCTCCTTTTTGAATAGGAGAACCCTGTTTTGTACATTAGTTTAAGCCTTGGCTATCTTTCCACTCTAAGAACTCATCATAAGTTAATAGTTTATCTAAAATTGTGCCGTCTTCACGGATTTCGATGACACGGTTCGCAATTGTTTGGATGAACTGATGGTCATGAGATGTGAAGAGCATCGCACCTTTGAAGCGCATAAGTCCTTCGTTTAGTGCTTGAATAGATTCAAGGTCAAGGTGGTTCGTTGGTTCATCTAGTAAAACAACGTTTGCTGTGGCAAGCATCATTTTAGATAACATACAACGTACTTTTTCTCCCCCTGATAGTACAGAAGGGGATTTCTTTACTTCCTCACCAGAGAATAGCATACGACCTAAGAAGCCGCGTAAGAAGCTTTCTGTTTCATCATCAGGAGAGTATTGGCGTAACCATTCAACTAATGATTTCTCTGAACCTTCGAAGTATTTATCGTGATCATTTTCAAAGTAACTTTGAGAAGTTGTTACGCCCCATTTGAACGTACCAGCATCTGCTTTTCTTTCATCCATTAAAATATCAAGAAGAGCCGTTTTGGCCATTGGATTACCAAGTAAAATGATTTTATCTTCTTTGTTCATTGAAAAGCGAATATCTTTAAATAGTGTTTCGCCTTCATTACTTGCTGTAAGACCTTCCACTGTTAACACATCGTTACCGATCTCACGTCCAGTTTGGAAGTTGATGAATGGATATTTACGGCTAGAAGGTTTAATGTCGTCAAGCTCGATTTTATCCAACATTTTCTTACGAGAAGTCGCTTGGCTTGATTTCGAAGCGTTCGCAGAGAAACGTGCAACGAATGCTTGTAGCTCTTTAATCTTTTCTTCTTTCTTCTTGTTTTGGTCTGCCATCATTTTTTGTGCTAATTGGCTAGACTCATACCAGAAGTCATAGTTACCAACATATAATTGGATTTTAGAGAAGTCTAAATCCGCGATATGCGTACATACTTTATTTAAGAAGTGACGGTCATGGGATACGACAATAACCGTATTTTCAAAGTTAATTAAGAATTCTTCTAACCATTGAATTGCTTTTAAGTCAAGGTGGTTGGTAGGCTCATCTAGTAATAGAACGTCTGGTTTACCAAATAGAGCTTGTGCTAATAATACTTTGACTTTGTCAGAACCTTCAAGGTCAGCCATTAGCATATAGTGAAGCTCGTCGCCAATCCCTAACCCGTTTAATAATGTTGCTGCTTCTGAGTCAGCTTCCCAACCATTTAGGTCAGCGAATTCACCCTCTAATTCAGCAGCACGCATGCCATCCTCATCAGAAAAGTCTTCTTTTGCATAGATAGCGTCTTTTTCAGCTTTTACTTCCCAAAGACGTTTGTTCCCCATAACAACTGTATCTAATACATTGTATTCATCGTATTCAAAGTGGTTTTGTTTAAGGACTGATAAACGTTCGTCCTTACCCATTGATACGTGACCTTCTTGTGCTTCAATTTCACCAGAAAGAATTTTTAAAAATGTTGATTTACCAGCACCATTTGCTCCGATTAAACCGTAGCAATTTCCCGGTGTGAATTTTATATTTACGTCTTCAAATAGTTTACGATCGCCATAGCGAAGACCTACATTACTTACTTGAATCATGCAAGTTCCTCCTTTTTTTCACAATGCACCTAGTATATCATGAAATATGTTCCATAGTCTATAAACATTATTAAATCAACGTTTGACGTTATATAAATTATTTACAGTACGAATTACACCAAGATAAACCACGATAATATTATGCCTACGATTCAATACACTGAAAAGGTATCATCAATGTAATGTAATAAAAAAGCACCTTACAAAGCATGTACGCTACTATGTGTGCTACTGAATCGGTAGTCTCTTTGTATAATTACAGTACATTCCATTTATACTATCGTGTAGGTGAATGGAGGTGTTGACTAATGGAGTATGAATATACAATGAAGTTTTACTTTGACGAAGGTCGTGAAGAAGATTATAAAATCAAGACGAATATTGAACAAGAAACATTTACAGAAGAAATGTCGAATAGATTCAATGAGATGGCCTGGTATTCATTTACAGAGACAGAAAATTATAAAACGATTTTAATTAGTACGAAAGATGTTTATAAGGTAGTAGTAGAAAAAGATGTTTTAACATTTGATTAATCCAATGTATTTAGTCACATCCAAATCAGGTGTGGCTTTTTATTATGTATTGAAAGATCGAGTATGAATTAAAAGGGTTTTCGTTCCTTTAACAGATGCACATATAGCAAGTAATGTTTCGCCTTAATTTGTTAGCGTAGCATCAAACAGTTGGAGCTGTTTAGGCATTGCTCCTAAGTCAGCAAATATTATTGTTTCTGTGATTGTGTCCATGTCATGCAATCCGGGCAGTACATTAGTGCATATAAAAAAGCCACTTATTGAAGTGACTTAGAAAAACTAGTAAGAGCAACGCTGAGTCAAAATTGTCTTTTTGTTGAATTATTGCGTTGTACTTTTTCTAACAAAAAAAAGAAAAATCAGTTGAAACAGTACAACAACTATAAATACAATACCCAAAATAGCAAATGATATCATTTTAATTTCTGGCGTTTGAACTACTCCTGCAGCATCAACTTCCCTTACTCCTATAAATATTGCTCCAACAGCAAAAATAATTAGCCACACAATATTTATAGCCCACCACATGATTTTAATAATAAACATCCTCTTTCTATAATTGTATTTGGTTTATCACCATAAATTAGAGTTGATTTCCGTTCCAGCGGGGCACTTTCTAGGGGCTTCCAGTAATCACTTTGGAGAAACCAGGAACGAAATCACCGCGCATTCTAAAATTTATACGCTTAAACAAATATCACCTTCGACTTTTGATGACGAATCGCAGTGTTTTTTCTTTTTTTTCCTTTTATGGTTTAATTATAATTCTCCTTCTTTTTATTGGCAACGAACTAGAGTCGGTGCTACCACTCAGCCTTAAGACTGATTTCCTTATCATTACAAAGATAAATGCAAAAAACAGACAACCAATAGTAGTTATCTGTTCCTTAATCTTAAATATAAGAATGTGAATGAAATACAGCCCTAATATAATCTTTCTTTTTGTGTATATTTAATTAAATTTTACCAATTCTGAACTATTTGTGTAATAATTTTGAAGGAGGGGGAATTTTACAAATAGTCTGACTGTAATGGTGAGTGGAGTAGCTTGTGAGAAATAGGGGAGTCACTTTATTTCGAAATACATATAGTTATTATGATAAGTATTTCTACAATATTATCAAACAGACGAAAAAGAATGATAATAAAAATTTTAAAGAGACCTAAATATTTGGAGGATAAAATGAAACTGAAAACAATCGCAGCATTATTCGTTATGTTACTTTTAGCTTTCAAATTTGAAGTAGCTGATGCGAGCACATTTAAAAAAGTTAAAATTGTTGAAAATACTTCATCACCAGTTGAGGTATATGAAAAACCTGATGCGAAATCTAATGTATTAGGAACTGTAACACTAGGAACATTTGTAACATTTATTAGTGATTGGCATAATACTTTCTATTCTCGGGTAATCTGCCTAGATGAGGATGGGAAAATTATTGAAGGCTATATTCTTAGTTACTACCTTAGTGATGCCCGGCACGATATTAAGGTAGCTAGTTCTAAAGGTGGTTTAGTCGTTAAAGAAACACCATCTTTGGACGGAAAAACAGTTGCGACACTTCAACATAATATGGTAGTGAATGACTTTGGCTCTGTAGGAGATGGATGGTCATATGTACAATATGGTAATGTTATTGGTTATGCTTCTACAAAATTTATGAGTGATTCTAAGCCAATAACTAAATATGTATCAAAAAGCGGGCTTGTTGTTAGAAATATCGCTAGTACTTCTGGAGCTAGAGTTGGAGAACTTTTTAAATACGATAAAGTTTCCGTTCATTCTACTATTGCTGGTTGGTCATATATAACATCTTTGGCTTATGAGGGATATGTTGATGCTTCACAATTAACTTCTGAAAGATGAATCAAGAAGTTTATCAAAATCTAAACCTTCTGAATGTGAATATTATACATTTGGAAGGATATGAAAAAAGCACGATCGTGGTGTGGATGGGTTTGTGATAGAAAAAAATTAGTTACCTATAATTCGGTAGCTTTTTTTGATTGGGGGAGGTCCCAATATCATTGTGTAAATGAACTAGGCGCTCATAATAGATGAGTACCTAGTTTTTTTGTTGTGACGACTATTAAAAAGTTCACTTCTCACTCATACCTACAAAACTTGCCCCGATTAGTTCTTGCAAGACTTTGCTATTCAAGCACCCGAAAATCCTCGATATAGCTAGATGACAGCACTTTTCTAATCCAATTCTACGTTAACTCGATAGAACATCATGAAATATGTTCCTACATCGATAAACATTATTGAATGAACGTGTATCGTAAAATTAATGATTTGTCCTAGTTTCTTGTAAAATGTTACTGAATCAACCAATTTTGGAAACTATTTATGTATAATGAATTTGAAGGAGGGGAATTTTAACAAAGTCTGACTGTAATGGTAAATGGATTGGCTTGTGACAAATAGCTGAGTTACTTCATTTCGAAATACGTATAGTTATTATGATAAGTATTCTTACATTATTTTCAAACAGACACAAAAAGAAAGATAGCAAAAAATATACTAGACATAAATAGTAGGAGGAAACAATGAAACTGAAAACAATCGCAGCATTATTCGTTATGTTACTTTTAGCATTCAATTTTGAGGTAGCTGATGCGAGCTCATTTAAAGAAGTTAAAGTTATTACAAGTTCATCTATAGAAGTATATGAAAAACCCGATGCATCCTCAAAAGTATTAGGAACTGTGACAGAAGGAACGCTTGTAACACAAATCAGCAAGGGACATAATGGTACATTTTCACGTATATCCTATCTAAATAGAGATGGGAAAATAGTAGATGGCTATATAGCTGATATTGCACTTGATGATGCTCTGTACGGTATTCAGATAGCTAGTTCTAAAAGTGGTTTGGTAGTGAAACAAACACCATCATTGAACGGAAAAACAGTTGCGACTCTACAACATAAAATGGTTGTGAAAGACTTCGGTTCTGTTGGAAACGGATGGTCATTGGTACAATACGGTAATGTCATTGGCTATGCAACTACAAGTTTTATGAGTGAATCTAAACCAACAACAAAATATGTAGTAACACAAGGTCTTGTTGTTAGAAATATCGCTAGTCCTTCTGGAGATAATATCGGAGAACTTTCGAAAAACGAAGAAGTTTTAGTTCATTCTACAATTGCTGGTTGGTCATTTGTAACAACGCCACTGTACGGAGGTTATGTAATAGATTCACATTTAACTTCTAAAAATCCATCGGCTAAAACTAGTAATGGATCAAGTGGCTCATCAACACCTTCAAACGGAAGTAAGTCAAAATATAAAAATTGTACAGAACTTCGTAAGGATCATCCAAATGGAGTAGGTAGCGATCACCCAGCTTATGAAAAAAAGCATGATCGTGATGGAGATGGATGGGCTTGTGAAAGATAGAAAGAAACTGGGACATAAATAGCCAAAACCTTAAAAAGCGCGAGATATCAATTTTAGAAATGTTGATTTCTCGCGTTTTTCTTATGTGAAATTTTTTAACTTTGCTTTGAAAATTGTTGGTTTAAAGTAAAGTTTGATTAAAATATCTCGCCCTTTAATGGAATAGCTAATCTACTTCTAAAATGAAGGCATAGAAAGCGTCGCCATGAGATAAATTCTCTTCCTTATCATCCATCCACCATACGCCATATGAATAATAATAAACTCCAGGTTGTGTAGGTGCGGTAAAATGATTGTCTTTAACCATGACTTCAGTTTTCTTGTTATTACTCATTTGTACAACATGACATTTATTCGGTTTTGATTCATAGTCCATCACAAAAGTTATATTTTCACCAGATTCAACTTTTATAGACTTTTTACCCTCTAATAGTTCAACTGGTCCAGCAGTATCTACGCATTCAATTTTACCATTCCCTTGCCAACAATAAGTACCGAGCGTAGTTTCAAATTTTTTATTATCAATTTCAATATAGGCTTTTGGAGGCTTTCCTACTGACATTTCATTAGTATTTGAACACCCCGATATTGTAAGTCCAAAAAGAACTACTAAATATAAAAAAATTTCTTCATGCACATCCCCCCTAATAAATATGACGAACTCGTTAATACTAAGTTACAATACAATCTACATATTTATGGAACTTATGCCATAACCATTCTTAAGGAAGTCGAGGTCTATTAGACGACTTACAAATAGTTCGGGTTTTATTTTATTATCTATAAACTATCAGTTATTAAAAAATAAAATAATAATTCTGAATAAACCATTGACTTTAGAAAGTCGAGCATGTAAAATATTTCAAAATTACTGTTAAATTCGATGAAAAAGAGAGTAGTTTATGGTGGGACTGGAAAGCGAATTAGGGACGGTGTGAGCCTAAAGCAGGAACCATAAATGAAACGCACTTTGGAGAAGGTTCTCGAATGAGTAGTAGAGAATACCGGGGAGTCACCTCGTTAACAACGGAAAGTGGTCATATAATATGGCAACTAGAGTGGTACCACGGGATAACTATGCTCTCGTCTCTATTTTAGAGACGAGGGCTTTTTTTATCTTCATTCAGCAGAAAACGCTTATCTCTAAAGGTAAGAAATGAAAAGGGGATGTGATTCCTTTTCAGTTAGTTTCCAACCCGCTACTGAATGATGATAATGCCTCCGGACGTTATTACGCCAAGGCAAAATTGATTATATATTGGGAGGAGAAAAAAACATGCATACACAAATCGCGAAAAGCATTGCTGAGGCATTAAAGAACGAGCTGTCTGTCAATGAAATTCAACATTTACTGGAGAAACCGAAAAAATTGGACTTAGGGGATGTGGCATTTCCATGCTTTATACTAGCTAAGAAATTAGGGAAATCGCCTCACAGTATCGCTTCCGAACTTAAAAACAATATACGTTGTGAAATAGTGCAAGATGTTCAAGTAGTAGGTGCTTACGTCAATATTTTTTACCATCAGCCGATGATTACAAAACAGGTGCTTAGTCAAATAGTAAAAGAAAAAAATTTATATGGAACCCAACAGGAACCAAAAGGAAATGTAGTTTTTGATTTTTCTTCCCCTAATATAGCGAAGCCTTTTTCAATGGGCCATTTACGTTCTACAGTAATCGGAAATGCTTTAGCAAACATTGCCGAGAAAAATGGCTATAAAGCAATTCGTATTAATCATTTAGGGGACTGGGGAACACAGTTTGGAAAATTAATTGTGGCCTATAAAAAATGGGGAAATCGACAAAAAATTGAAGCTGCTCCCATAAAGGAATTATTAAAAATATATGTGCAGTTTCATGAAGAAGCGGAGAAAGATGATGCACTTAATGAACAGGCTCGTGCCGCATTTAAAGCATTAGAGAATGGGGATGAAGAGACATTAGCTCTTTGGCAATGGTTTAGAGATGCATCACTTGTAGAATTCAAGACCATTTATCAACTGCTTGGCATTGACTTTGATTCATTCGATGGGGAAGCTTTTTACAATGATAAAATGGCTGCTGTTGTGAAAGAGCTGGAAGAAAAACAATTGCTAGTGAAATCGGATGGTGCGTATGTCGTTGAATTAGACAATATGCCGCCATGCTTAATAACTAAAGCAGACGGTGCTACGCTTTATGCTACCCGTGATTTAGCAGCAGCTTTTTATCGACAAAAACAATATGACCCTAAAAAAATATTTTATGTTGTAGGGAATGAACAATCTCTTCACTTTACCCAATTATTTAAGGTTATTGAAAAGATGGGGTACAATTGGGCAAAAGACTTACAGCATGTTCCTTTCGGGATGATTCTGCAAGAGGGGAAAAAAATGTCGACGCGTAAAGGCAAGATTGTTTTATTAGCAGATGTACTGAAGGAAGCGATTGCTACAGCGAAGCGAAATATCGATGAAAAAAATCCAATGCTTGAGGAGAAAGATAGCATCGCACATCAGGTCGGTGTTGGAGCGGTCATTTTTAACGATTTAAAAAATGATCGTCTACACGATATTGAGTTTTCCATTGAGCACATGATGAATTTTGAGGGAGAAACAGGGCCATATATACAATATACTTATGCACGTATTTCATCTCTATTAGAAAAAGCAGAAGACAACGGTAACGAAGTATCTTGTGAAACATTAGGTGAGCAAGCATGGCCAGTCATTTTATTACTAGAACAGTTTCCCAATGTAATTACCAACGCTTTTGAGCAAGCAGATCCATCACAAATTGCTAAATATGCCCTACAATTAGCGCGTCTATTTAATAAATATTATGCGCAAAATAAAGTATTGGTCGATGACAACCAAAGAAGTTCACGATTAGCATTTTGTCAATGTGTATCTGTTGTTTTAAAAGAATCGTTAGCATTGTTAGGAATTGAAGCGCCTAAAAATATGTAGGCGCTTCTATATCATCGTTGTAGATGCATTTTCAGTCATTTATTGATATGAAATTGACCGCAACTAGAAAAAATGGTACAAGGAAATAGTGTGAAATTTAAGGTCTTATCAGAATGTTAGACTTTAGTGGGATTTTTCGAAATATATAGAGAGAAGGTTTATAGAAAGTATGAAGAAAAAGCAATGGCGTGTTTCCGCGCTACTTGTGATTGTCAGTATTTTTTTCGTTGCACTCAATATGCGGCCAGCAGTCACAGGAATTGGACCACTATTTAATGTACTTTTGGAGTCACTCCATGTATCCAATACAAAAATGAGCTTTTTAACGTCTATTCCGGTGTTTTGTATGGGACTCTTTGCACCATTCGCAGTACCCTTACAAAGGAAACTCGGAACAAAAACAGCAATCACGCTACTACTAATCATCATCGCATTAGCAAATGGGCTACGCTTTTTTAAAGAAAGCTATGGACTACTTGTGGTCACAAGCTTTGCTGCAGGGTTTGCCATTGCGCTAATTGGTCCAATGTTAAATGCCTATATAAAAAAGAAATTCCCGACCCGTTTTACAACAGTTGTAGGTATTTATTCATTTGGAATAGGAACAGGGGCAACATTAAGTGCAGCACTAACAGTAACATTTTATAATCGTTTTCATGAGAGCTGGACAATGGCGCTCGGCAGTTGGGCAGTACTAGCAATGATCGCTCTTGTCATTTGGTTACTGACAATACAAAAAGACCAGGATGAGTTATCAGAAACAGATGTATTGAGTGAAAATGATGCGCGAAATCCATGGAAAAATGTTCGTGCTTGGACTATTTTAATTTATTTTGGTTTACAAACATCGTTGTTTTTCTCAATGATGTCTTGGTTAGTACCGATGATACAGGATAAGGACTATTCACTTGTTGCTGCAAGTTTTATGCTAACATTTATGTCAATCGTTCAAATGATTGGAAATATCTCTGTCCCTATACTAATGGAGAAGTGGGCGAATCGAATGGGTTGGCTTTTCTCTTTAGGAATCCTAGGTATTTTCGGCTTTGCACTACTATGGTTAAGTTCAGGTGCTATGTTGTGGATTGCCGTATTAATAATAGGGATCGTTTTAAGTGGCTTATTTCCAATTGGTCTATTGTTACCATTGGACGAGGCAAAAAATGATGAGGAGGCCAATAGCTGGTCATCAATGGTGCTTTCCGGAGGCTTTATGATAAGTGCCATCATTCCTATACTAATCGGCTATTGCTATGATGTGACGGGTAATCATACTTTTACCTATGCCATATTTATGCTGTTAATGCTTGGCATAGTAGCTACTACAATTATGCTAAAGAAAAAATAATTTTGAGGCATGCGAGAATTTACGCGCATGTCTTTTTTTTATAAATAATATTACAAACGCGATTTATAAGTCATTTTTCATAGCAAAGCTAGAAAAGAATCGTTTTTTATAGGTATAACGAATTGAATAAAAGGGATGAGTAGTATTATCACAACATGTCTAAACTAATAATATTATTATGTAAACTTGAAACGTATAAAAACCTTGTTTATGATAGAGAAGAAAGATGGTTAACTTCTTTTAGTGCTTGTCCAAACATCCGTTAAAAGAAGTTATAGCCTCCGGCGGATGTCACGAATTTGGAATAGTGTTAATAATGGCTAACTGACCTGCATCCAGCAGGCCTAAGTACAAAGCCGAATCATGCCGAGGCATAATTGATAGAAAGTTTTGGTGAACGTATGCGGAAAAAGATGCTCATTCTTGGAGCAACAGCTTTACTATTAACAGGCTGTGAAAATGATTCATTGGCAGAAATGTTTCATACTAAAAAGGCCGAGGTAAAATCGGAAAAAGTTATTATGAAGAAAGAAGAAAAAATTGTACCAGAAGTAAAAATAGTTGGAGAGAATGGAATCGGTGCAGGCATTATTGTAAAAAAAGAGGACGCGAAGCTTTATATTGTGACAAATGGTGCGCTCGTAGCTTCAAAGCCAGCTGCTCTCGTCCAATTTAATAATAATAAGCTTGTGGAAGCCAATGTGCACTATATGTCTACAGCATATAATATCGCCATTTTAGAAGTTACCTACAAAGCATCGGTAAAGGTGCCAACTGTTTATAACGGGGAATTAAATCAATTAGCTGTTTTTGTCGATAGTTTACCGCACGTCATTAAAAAATATAGTGACAGAAAAGCAGCTTATTATATAGATGCAGAACAAAACATACCTTTAGGGAGCCCTGTTCTAGAAGCGGAGAGTGGTGAAATTGTAGGCATCTATTTTAAACGCCAGCAAAACGATGTTTCACAGCCGTACATACTGCCATTTAAAGATATTGAGCCGTTTTTAGATGAATGGATTGAAGAAGGTATGAAGACAAGAGATCGGTTATCTCAGTCAAAAAATTTATATCCATATATAGAACAGGGTGACAAAGAAGCCGTCCAGCAAGCTATTGATCGATATGGAAAGAACATTTTTGCTTATAATAGCGATGAAGTAAAACTATTTATAGATACATTTCATAAGCATTTACAAGCAGCTGTTGAGATTCATGATGCTAGTGTAATGAAACCTTTCGCAGGTACAGATGAGTTACAAAGCACACTGAATAATATGGTTGCGTATTATGAATCCAAACACGCGAAAATTCAATTTTCCAATACGACGATTAAAAACATCAAAATGGATGGACAAAATATTGTAGTTCGTGCAAAAACGGAATATGTACTAACGAATGCTGCTGGTCAAGAAGCACTTGCGAATTCTATGATGGTATATGAAATAAATAAAAATGAACAGGGCGAGTATCAGCTTATTCGTCTAACAACTGAGGAGTGAAAAGTTGGATGGAGCAAGCAAGACAAATGCTACAACATCATTTTGGCTATGATTCATTTCGCAATGGACAGGCACCAATTATCGAACAAACATTACGAGGTCAATCAAGTCTTTGTGTGATGCCAACTGGCGGAGGTAAATCAATTTGCTATCAAATTCCGGCACTGATGCTAGATGGACTCACAGTCGTCATATCCCCCTTAATTTCTCTTATGCAAGATCAGGTAGAAGCATTACGTGCTGCAAATATCCCAGCCGCGTATATAAATAGTACCTTAACCGTGCAAGAAGTGAATGAAACGATGCAGCTTGCGAGTGCAGGTTATTTAAAGCTACTTTATATAGCGCCAGAGCGATTAGAAAGTGCAACATTTTTACAAGTATTAGCGAATTTATCTGTTCCATTGATTGCTGTAGATGAAGCTCACTGTATATCCCAGTGGGGGCATGATTTTAGACCAAGTTACCGAGCAATCCAAAAATTATTTACTTTGTGGCCGCAAAAGCCAACTGTCTTAGCACTTACAGCAACAGCTACACCAGCTGTTTGTGACGATATTAGACAATTATTAGATATTGACGAGCAATCAACTGTGATTACCGGTTTTTCGCGCGATAATTTAGCATTCTCTGTGTTAATTGGTGAAAATAAAGAACGTTACATTAAAGATTATTTAGTGAAAAATAAAAATGAAGCGGGCATTATTTATGCAGCGACTCGAAAAGCAGTCGACGCCATCTATGAGCTTTTAAGTCGTTTGGGCGAATCTGTTGCTAAATACCATGCGGGACTACCAGAGGACATGCGTACGTCAGAGCAGGAGCGCTTTTTAAAAGATGAGGCACGTATTATGGTAGCAACCAATGCATTTGGAATGGGGATTGATAAGAGTAATGTACGCTTTGTCATTCATTATCAAATGCCGCGCAATATGGAGAGCTATTATCAGGAAGCGGGGCGTGCAGGACGTGATGGCTTACCAAGTGCCTGTATTTTGCTGTATGCATCAGGGGATGTCCAAACACAACGCTTTTTAATTGAACAGACGCAGGATGAAGCTCGCATTACGCAGGAACTAGCAAAGCTACAAACGATGGTTGACTATTGTCATACAGAAGGCTGTTTACAAAATGCGATCTTAACGTATTTTGGCGAAGAAGCAGGGGTGCCTTGTAGTCGTTGTAGTAATTGTAATGATGGACGGGAAGTCAAAGATGTGACAGTAGATGCACAAAAGGTGTTAGCCTGTGTCGTAAGGATGGGGCAAAAATTCGGCAAGACGATGGTGGCTCAAGTGCTAATTGGCTCCAAAAATCAAAAAATGACTGAATTTGGTTTTGCAAGGCTGTCTACCTATGGCATTTTAAAAGGCCAATACTCCTCGAAGGATGTCTCAAGCTTTATAGAATTTTTAATCGCTGAAGGGTTACTGGCTGTTAAGCATGGCACGTTTCCAACTATTTATGTACCTGAGGAAGGCAAAGAGGTGCTAATGGGTAATCGAACGGTTATGCGAAAAGAAGCGGTTACTGTGCGTAAACTCGCAGACAATGACCCGTTATTTGAGCATTTACGAGTATTGCGTAAAGAGATTGCGGATGAAGAACAGGTACCACCATTTGTTGTGTTCTCTGATAAAACATTACGTGAACTATGCGACAAAAAGCCAATGGAGCTTGAAGGGTTACGACATGTTAGTGGGATTGGTGAAGTAAAATTCGAAAAATACGGCAAGCGTTTCTTTGATGCCCTTCAGTCTTTTTTGAAAACAACTTAATAATATAGGAAAAAAGGAAGTGCTTAATTCAAAAAATTAGGCACTTCCTTTATATTCGTAAAGTATTAAAACTCGCTATTTCTCCCAAAGTTCGATCAATCGACCTTCAGGATCTTTAATCCAAATAAACTTTCCATATTCACTAATCTCTTCTTTTTTTTCAAGAGGTACACCAATATGTTCAAGATGCTTAATCGTCTCGTTAATATCATGTACTTGGAAATTTAACATCACTTGTTGTTCTGTTGGAAAATAGCCGTCATCTTCGGTAAAGAAAGAAAAGATCGTCTCATTTCCTGATTGGGGTTTAATCACAGCCCCATTCCAATTTTCTATTTCAATCTTCAACACTTCGCTGTACCATTTTTTGATAACATCAAGATTTTTAGTTCTCCAAAATATTCCTCCGAAACCTTTTATCATCGTATCTAACTCCTGTCTGTCTTTAAATTTGATTTTCGATTAAAAGATAAGTTCCTTTTTCAACTATACAGCTCCGTTAGACTAAGTACAATTTCAACATAAATAAAAAAATCACCGTAAAAAAGTATGATTTTGTACAAAGCTAAAGTATGGAAACAAAAATAAAAAACCCGGGAATTATATCCCGGGCCTGATTCTCACTTACTTATAGTGCTCCATGACACACTGCCTCGCTTCCGCATTGAATCTTAAAATTTTTTAAGAAAACTGTGCTTTAGCTTCATTCAGCTTTGATGGTCCTTCTGAGTTACCGGTCAGCCCCACTCATCGGGTTAACCCTCCTTGTCATTGGATTTGGAAGTGAAATCTTTAATAGTATAGACCGTTTATTCTTCAACTATACCGTTAGCCATCCATGAAATGCAAAAATCAGCACTTCACCACAGAAAATGAAAGATGATTAAGTTCTTTCATGGGAGTTGAAGTACAATTTTACTTAATATTTATTGGAAAAATTACCTCAAATAAATCAAAGCTACAATATCGAAAAAATAAAAACCCGGGAATAAATCCCGGGCCTGATTCTCACTTACTTATAGTGCTCCATGACACACTGCCTCGCTTCCGCATTGATCTTAAATTTTAAGACAACTGTGCTTTAGCTTCATTCAGTATTGATGGTCCTTCTGAGTTACCGGTCAGCCCCACTCATCGGGTTAACCCTCCTTGTCATTGGATTTGAAGTGAAATCTTTAATAGTATAGACCTTTTATTATCTTTTATACACGTCATTTAAATTTTTCGATTCAAAGAGATAAATTAATCAGAAAACGCTTTTTTCTCCCAATGCTCAGTGATGAACTGATCTCGACCTGACAGCGCACGATCTTTCTCATAATGCTCCGACTCTTTTTTATAATAGTCCTGATGATAATCTTCCGCAGGATAAAACTGTTTGGCATCGCGAATTGTGGTTACAATAGGTTTAATATAGCGACCACTTTTTGCTAGTTTTTCCTTGGATAATTCGGCAATGCGCTTTTGCTCTTCTGAATAAGTGAAGATGGCCGTCGTGTATGATTCACCACGGTCATGGAATTGACCATAGGCATCCGTTGGGTCGATTTGCATCCAGTAAATATCAAGAAGCTGCTCATAACTAAAAACGCTAGGATCGAATTCGATTTCGACTACTTCTAAATGGCCAGAAGTACCTTTTTTGACATCCTCATAAGTAGGATTTTTTAAATGGCCACCCATGTAGCCAGAAGTAACCTTATGTATGCCATCCCATTCAACAAATGGCTTAACCATACACCAAAAACAGCCACCAGCAAACGTCGCTTTTTCAATCATATTGATCATCCTTTCTACTCTGTTTTGAAGAAATTATAGCATTATTTTGCTCGTTATTGGCATTTTAGGTGTAAAATAACGAATAGGTAGTTGATGATAGGCGCAGCAACGTTTAAAATGAAACTTTCCTTACGATGAATCGTTACATTAACTATAAAAAATAGAGGAGTTACTAGTTATGGAAGAGCAAGATTATACAAGACGCTCGCAACGTCCCAAAAAACGTCGATTGCGAAAAGGGAGAGTATTGTTCACATTGTTATTACTCTGTGTCATTGTCGGCGTGGGCTATGCTGTTAAGCAATATCGAGATGGGCTAGAATTAGCAAGCGATACAAAGGTAGCTCAGGAGGATTTCAGCGGCGACACAGTAAAAGGCGATATTGAAAACTATTTATTATTAGGAATCGATACACGTGGTGAAGAGAAATCACGAACAGATACAATGATGGTATTGTCTTGGAACAAGAAAACAAATGATGTCAAACTCGTATCATTTATGCGAGATATTTATGCGGATATCCCTGGTTACCAATCCTATAAGCTAAACACGGCTTACTATCTAGGTGGTGTTCAATTATTAAAGGATACGATTAGCAATATGTTTGGTCTTCCGATTCATCATTATGCTATTGTCGATTTTAAAAATTTTGAATCACTTGTCGATATTTTAGCGCCAAATGGAGTGAAAATCGATGTAGAGAAGGATATGTCTGAAAAAATTGGTGTTTCATTAAAGCAAGGTGAGCAAAACTTAAATGGTCAAGAGTTACTTGGTTATGCCCGATTCCGCCACGATGCTGAAGGCGATTTTGGTCGTGTCGCACGTCAGCAAAAAGTGATCGAAGCCTTAAAGAATGAAATATTAGCGCCTCAAAATATCGTGAATTTACCAAAATTCGTTGGTGCAGCACAAGGCTATATAACAACGGACCTTTCATCTAAAGAAGAGGTTCAACAAGTGCTTAAAATGGTGTCTAAAGGTAAAATCAACATAGAAAAAGCAACGATTCCAATTGAAGGTAGTTTTAGTTACGAATACTTTAGTCATGCTGGTGATTCAATCGTTATTGATGTAGAGAAAAACAAAGAATTTTTACGTAAATTTTTAGGTATTTCTTTGGAGTGATGTTTCGCCAAAGCTAACATTTTCTTGTAAAATAAAGGTATAGGATTTGTATTGGGGTGAGTACATGGAAAAAGAAAGACCAAGAGAGCGATCGAATTTCTTTTCAACAAAGTTTATTCGCTTTTTAGGTGGTAAAAACTTATTTTTTACACTAATTATTTTAGTATTACTTGCGTGCGTTATTTTTATGTTCCAAAAAGTTTCCTTTATATTTACCCCGCTAAAGGTTTTATTTCAGGTAGTAGTTCTACCAGGGGTACTTGCCGGTATTGCGTATTATTTATTACGCCCATTATTAGGGCTTTTAGAAAGGTGGCGTATCCCAAGAATTTGGGGTATTTTACTACTGTATATCGCTGTAATTGGCATATTAACGTTATTAGTATTACTTGTCTATCCGTTTTTGCGAGACCAGTTTACTAATTTAGCAAAGGAATTCCCAGAGTATTTTATGGCGTTAACGCAAAATACGGTTGATTATCTCAATAATTCACGCATTACTGAGTACTTAGATAAAATGAATTTTAATGACGTAGTGAAGAACTTTACTACGGATATGGTGAAAACAGTAAAAGATACGGCTACCAACTTAGCGCAAGGCGTAGCATCTGGTATTACTGGCTTCGTTTCAACATTAACGGGAATTGTTCTGTCATTAGTGACGGTGCCATTTATTTTATTTTACTTACTTAAAGATGGTGAAAAACTACCGAATTTTATTTTAAAAGCATGCCCACCACGTATGCGCAAAGAAGTACATGAAATTTTCCACGATATGGACAAGCAAATTAGTTCATACATACAGGGGCAAATTTTAGTTTCCATGTGTATCGGTTCAATGGTAACAATCGGCTTTTTAATTATCGGTATGAAATATGCTTTATTGCTTGGGTTCCTTGCGATGATCACGAGTGTGGTTCCATACTTAGGGCCAGTCATTGCGATTACACCGGCTGTTATTATCGCTCTTGTAACATCACCGTTCATGCTGTTTAAATTAGCCATTGTATGGACAGTTGTACAGCTGATTGAAGGGAAATTCATTTCTCCTCAAATTATGGGTAAATCACTAAGTATCCATCCAATTACAATTATTTTTGTGTTATTAACGGCAGGTTCATTATTTGGCGTACCAGGTGTTATTTTAGGGATTCCAGGCTATGCCATCTTAAAAGTACTTGTGACACATTTATTCAAGCTATTTAAGCAACGTTATAATCGTTACGAAGATGAGGAACAGCAAAAATATGAGGTGTAAGAAGAGACAGTTACTGCGAAAGTGCAGTAACTGTTTTTTTGATTGAAATCAAAGTTCACAAGCTTACTCAACGTGAAGGAATGAAAGCAATTGTGTCATTTTTTTAGAGAGTCGAAGTGTTTGAAGTTAGTCGATTTGTAAAAGTATATAGTGCATCTAAAAATTTTTCATGTTCTTCAATAAAAGGGAAGTGGTTACTATTTTCAAATATTTGAAGGCTTGAATTAGGCAACAAGTTATGTAGTTCTTCAGAAAATTCAATAGGACATTGAACATCATATTTTCCGCATAAGATTAAAGACGGAACAAGGTTATTATTTATAGTTTCACTGACATCATAATTACGTAATTCAGATGAATAAGCTGCCATTCTTGATTTATTAATAGCGACAAATTGCATTTTTTTGTAGTATTCATCAACTTTTTCTTTAGAATGAATACATAACTCGAAGAATTTTTTTGCTGCAGATTCTTTACTTTTCTTACTCATAAAAGGTAACATTTTAAAGAAGATTTTTATCATATCTTTTTTGTATTTTCCATTTTCCACATTGAATAAATTGTTTTTAGACCGGTTTATTCTATTGGATGCTGCTGTCCCACATAAAATAATTTCAGAAAGTTTGTCTGGATACATAGAAAGATAAGTTAATCCTAAAAAACCTCCTGTTGAGTGTCCAGCAAAAGCCCAATTAGAGTATTTAAGTTTTTTTCGAATACTTTCTAAATCTTTCACAGTTTCTTCTATGCTTAAATCTTTCTTTGATTTAATTTTAGTGGAAGATCCCGTATTTTTTAAATTTACTAATATTACTTTATAATATTCTCCAACTGCAGCGGAAAATGGCTCTTTACCAGATAAAAATTCTTGGTATAAATGTGCTATGCAAATTGGGTCTGTGCCTTTTCCACCAATAAATACTTCAAATTCTCCACGATCTGTTTTAATCATTTCTCTCAGCAAAAGCCTTCATCCTTTCTTATATAGAGTGGTAAAAAATAAAGGAATAGCTATAAATTAAATGGGTTGTATAGTTTGTAAGATACGAGTTCATGTAGAAGTTGTATCTTAGGAATATTGCATTTTGGTTGTGGGTTCTTCTTGAAAAGTCAATTTTTTTGAAGTATTTTAATATTAAGAAAGGTAATGTTTGGTAAATATCCCACTTTTCTAAGGTTAATTATATCACAAAAATTGGAAATGAACGGATGATTCAAATCATATCTTATCTTATTAGGAGGGCTTTATGGGATATATAAAGGATTTGCGTAAAGTAGTTGGAACTAAACCATTAATTATGTGTGGTGCGTGTGTATTAGTTATCAATAATCGTCAACAAGTTTTACTACAGCTTCGAATAGACAACGGGTGTTGGGGCTTGATTGGGGGTTCAATGGAGCTAGGTGAAACTTTAGAACAAGTCGCCCATCGAGAATTATTTGAAGAAACAGGGCTTACAGCTAAAAACCTAAAATTAATTAATACTTATTCGGGACAGGATTTTTATTATCAATATCCTCATGGTGATGAAGTGTATATCGTAGTTACAGCTTTTGAATGTCAAGAATATAGTGGTTTACTCACTTATGATAGTAACGAGGCAACGATGCTTCAATTTTTCCCTTTAGATGATTTACCCAAAAATATTAGTCCACCGGATCGACCGATACTAGATGATTACATAGTAAGCTACAGCAAAAACCCTTCCAACAAGTAAAGTTAGAAGGGTTTTCATAATGTTTACATGTTTATTTTTGTGGTGTTACTTGTACTTGTGCTAATCGATCAACAGCTTCCTGTAACAATTCTTTTGGTTGTACTAAGGCTAAACGTAAATAGCCTTGTCCAGCAGAGCCGAATACTGTACCAGGAACTGTCACAATGCCGGCTTGCTCAATTAGTTTAAAAGCTAGCTCTGTACAGTCAATGTCGTACGGATATTTTGCCCAGACGAACATGCCACCGTCAGAAGGGGCTGCATCCCATCCTAAATCACGTAAGCCGTTCATTAGTGTTTTATGACGTTCTGAGAATGTTTCACGTAAACTTGCTGTAATTTCCTCGGCATTATCAAGCGCTACGACCGCAGCATCTTGAATAGGCTCGAAAATACCGAAGTCTAGGTTTGATTTTAATTGCTTGATGATGTTAATCATTTCAGCGTTGCCAGCGATATAAGCGATACGTGTACCCGCTAGGCTAAAGCTTTTCGATAAAGAGTTAATTTCCATCCCGACTTCTTTTGCTCCGGGAGCGGCTAGAAAGCTAATTGGGCCATCACCTGAAAAATAGAACTCAGAGTAAGCCGCATCATGTAAGACGATGATGTTGTATTTTTTCGCAAAGGCAATGACCATTTCAAAATAAGCTAATGAAGGCATTGCAGGCACTGGGTTACCTGGTAAGTTTAAAATCAGTAGTTTTGCTTTTTGTGCAATTTCTTCAGGTACAGCGTCAAGATCTGGTAAATAGTCGTTGTCAGCTGTTTGTGGCATATAGTACGGAGTTGCACCTGCTAAATGAATCCCTGCATCATAGGCAACGTAAGCTGGGTTTGTGGATAGTACGATGTCACCTGGATCACAAAAGGCGATTGGTAAATGCACTAAGCCCTCTTGAGAGCCAATCGTTTGAATGATTTCAGAAGCGGGATCTAAATCTACATTACTACGACGTTTATAGTAGCGGCTAACGGCTTCATAAAAACGTTGTGTGCCTGTTAATGTATACCCGTAAGATTCTGCTAAACCTGCTCTATAGGATAAATGCTCACGGATTTTAGCGTGTGGAGGAAGGTCAGGGCTACCTAAACTTAAATCAATCATTGTCATACCTTTAGCTTCTTGTTGTTTAGCATGTTTTTTTAAATCTCCGAAAATTGCTGGTGTAAATAAAGACATTTTTTTAGATGGTACGATTTTCAAACTAGTACACTCCTTATAGTTGTATAACAGAATAGTAGTACACATTTTATCATACTAAAACACATAAAGGGAAAGTTATTCTGAAAAAAGAATATATTTAAATAATGGACAAGATGTGTGCGTAGGCTAGCGGAAATAATTTTGCTAATGCTGGAAATAATAATTTTGACGGAAAATGAATAACATTTCTGCTATGATAATGAAATGGAAGGGAGGCTATGAAAACTATGAATGTTTATTCGTTAAGTGGCCCAAGCGGAACAGGGAAAAGTACAAGCGCACTTGTTTTTGCCCATAAAATCGGTGTAGAGGCTCTTATTGATGATGGACTTTTAATTGTAAATGGTGTGAAGGTAGCAGGAATCTCGGCAAAGTTTGAGAAAAATACGATTACAGCAGTTCGTCGAGCCATTTTCACAGACGATGTCCACCGTGAGGAAGTAAAAAAAGCTCTTGATACATATAAAGTACAATCGATTTTAGTAATCGGCACGTCCGATAAAATGACGAAGACGATCGCTCGACAGCTAGAGCTTGATCCTATCGAGAAATATTACTATGTCGAGGATGTACGTTCGCCAAAAGAAATCGCCAAAGCTCGCTTTATTCGACAGACGCAAGGGAAACACGTCATGCCAATACCATACCGCCAAGTCGAGCAAAACTTTTTTAAACGGCTCGTGCAAAAAGGGAAGGAGATTTTCTCTTCAAAGCGTGAAAAAATAGGGGAGACGACGATTGTTCGCCCTGATTTTCAACAGGAATATATAGCTATTGACAGGCATGTTTATGTGCAGTTATTAACGTATTGCTGTGCAAAACAAAATATCGTACACAAGGTCGAACAAGTACAATTTATCTTTGGTGAGCTAGCGCAAGCAACGATTACATTACAACTTAAGCTACCAATCAACTATTCATTACCAGACCGATTGTATGAATTACAGAAAACGATACAGGCAGAATTTTCTCAGCATTTTGGTTATGAATTAGATGCGATTCATCTTCACATTAAGTCGGTAGTAATTAAGCGAAAATCATAAAAAATAGGTACTCCATTCGCAACAAAGGCGAGCAGAGTACCTATTTTTTATTTTGATTGACGTGTAAATTGAGGCTGACGCTTTTCGACAAAGGCACGGCAGCCTTCTGCAAAATCGTTTCCTACAAACGGTGTTGAACCGTTCCATAATGTTGGCACACTGTCCACGCATTCTTGAACAGATTGCTTCACGGCTAATAACGATTCTGGTGACATCCCAGCCACAAGCTTACCCATGCGAATCATGTATTTATTTAAATCTTTTTCAGCTACTAAATAATTAAGCATACCAAGCTTAAAGGCTTCTTCCGCTTTAAACATGCGACCGGTAAATACTAAATCCTTCGTAGTTGAAGGGCCTACAAGTTGTACTAAACGCTGTGCAAATTTGTTATTTAAGGTAATCCCTAATTTACCGACAGGAATCCCAAGCTTTGCTTTCTCGGAGCCAATACGGATGTCACAAGCTAAAGCGAGCTCTAAGCCGGCACCCATTGCGGGACCATTAATGACGCCGATCGTTGGAATTGGTAAACGTTCAATAGTGGAGATCGTTTTTTCCATATGTACAAAGGCTTCTTCCGCTTTTTCAAGGGAAATGGCGTTGAATTCTTTAATATCAGAGCCAGCAGTAAAGTTTTCACCAGATCCGCGTAATAACAGTACTTTATTTTTCGGATTATCTAATACTTGAAGGGCAATTTTGGCTAATTGATCCCACATATTTGCTGTAAGTGCGTTTTTAGCCTGGGGGCGGTGGATCGTAATAATCGCTAGCCCAGCTGTTTCTTGATAAATAATTTTTGCTTCTTCTGCCTCAAGTCGAGTTGTTCTTACTTGCATACTTGATAATCCCCCTATAGTTGAAATTTAATACACTTATTATATAACAGAAACCGTAATAAACACTAAATTATACGAATTTTCATGTAAATTATCCTTGTTATACAAGAATAAGGACATTTTAAAGAAATTGTACTACTACAGAGTACGAAAAATTGCTATTGTAAGAAAACAAAAGATGTGAGACACTGCTATAGGAACATTTGTTTCTTTATTGTAAAAGGAGCATTTGAACACTTGAAGCGGGATCGTGTTTGAATAATACAGATTATCCGACATTACTCTTTATATAAATAAATTAAACGTACGCACCCAAAATATAGTAAACTATTGATAAAACACGCACAGTTTACAAGGAGGGAGCCAGATGGTCACACTAGAGGCGGCATGGAACAGCTATTTATTACTTTTAAACTCTTTAAAGAAAAGTGCTGCTACCAAAAAGCAGTACAATATCGATGGACAGCAATTTTTAGCATTTGCTCATGAAAAAAACTACTTGTATGTGGATCGTCATTTAAAAGAATTGTTATTTATATATAATAATTATCTGAAGGAATCCTATGAAAATGTCAACACATTTAATCATAAAATTGCTACATTGCGAGGCTTTGTAGACTTTGTCTTTTTACGAGAGTGGGTAGAGCCTTTTGATTACGAGGGTATTTTACAACCAAAAAAGAGGCACAAAGAGGCTTTAAAAATACTGACAAAGAAGCAATTGATGCAAATTACAAATGTCTGGCCGACTTATTTTCAATATGCGAAAACGATGGAACATGCGTGGCTAGCAAGACGTAATGGCTGCATTATCCAAATGCTGATGGAAACAGGATGTAAGCCAGCTGAGCTTGTTCGAATGAAATGGGCGCATATGAACATCGACTCTTCCTTCATCTACATTTCTAACCACAACGGGCGTCGAGAAATAAAGCTTTCTCCGATCTTAATGGATATGCTAACACATTATCAAGAGGCAACAGAGGAATTACATGAAGAAAAACTAGGGGAATGGGTTTGGGTTAGCGGGGCTAGTCAATCAAAATCCATCTCAACCAAAACAATTGAGCGAATTTTCCAAACGATGTCAAAGGATATCGGAACAAATGTGAGAGCAACAGATTTGCGCTACACGGTCATGCAAAAAGCATTTCAAAGTGAAAAAACAATCGAAAATATTCAGGAAAAGATGGGGTATGTACGAAAATGGGTGCTTACTGAAAGACAGGGGCGTTTTGAATAGAAATGGATAGTTTTTTCGTCTGTATTGAATTGTTATTAAGCGTCCTTAAGGAGAACACATCATAAATAATTGAGGTTATTCTGTTTGAAAAAAAAGTAATGAATCTAAGCTCAGCAAAGTGTTTAGTGTACTACTAAAATAGAGGGCAGTGGTTTTTCTAGAGAAGCATTTATGGGAAGATTTTATAAAAAAAATCATTTGACGTTTTGTACTATTTTATGTATTATATTGAAAAAGAATGCCCGGACTAGAACGGGAGAGGTTCATAGCTGATACCCTCTATAAAAAACTATGGAAACATGATAATATGCCATGTCCATATCGGGCGTGGCTTTTTTTATGTTTTTACTTATGTTTTATTAGAATGATTGGTGATGCCTCTCTTGAAAAGTGTTGGGAAACATTTTACAAGGAGGTTTTTTGTTTGACCAAAGCCATGAAGAAGGACTGACGGATTTAACATTTTGGGGGAACCAAAGTACACAATATTCATATTTCGTTTAATGAATCACGATCTTAATCCAGATAAAATTGATGATCGATCAATGCGGACTTGAATAGTTCAATTAAAAAAGAGGTATTTAGCTACCCTCTAAAAAAAACTAAAAAGAAAGCAGTACTTTTTCTTAGAGTGCTGTTTTTTGATACAAGGGAGTTTTATAGATGAAGCAGGAAAAAGCAATTGTTGTATTTAGTGGAGGTCAGGACAGCACAACTTGTTTGTTCTGGGCAAAAGAACGTTTTGAAGAAGTTGAGGCAGTAACTTTTGATTATGGTCAAAGGCATCTTCTTGAAATTGAATGTGCGAAGATGATAGCAGAGGAGCTCGGTATCAAGCATCACATTCTTGATATGTCACTCCTAAATCAGCTTGCTCCGAATGCATTGACACGACAAGACATAAAGGTAGAAGATGGAGAAAATGGTGAGCTTCCATCGACTTTTGTACCTGGCCGAAATCTTCTCTTTCTTTCATTTGCGGGCGTTTTAGCGAGTCAAGTAGGAGCTAAGCATATTGTAACTGGTGTTTGTGAAACAGATTTTAGCGGATATCCAGATTGCCGAGATGTTTTTATTAAATCCTTGAATGTAACGTTAAATTTATCGATGGATGATTCCTTTGTGATTGATACACCATTGATGTGGCTGAATAAGGCACAGACATGGGAACTTGCTGATCAGTTTGGGGCACTTGAATTTGTTCGGGAAAGAACGTTAACTTGCTATAACGGTGTAATTGCAGAAGGCTGCGGTGAATGCCCAGCATGTAAACTACGAAAAATAGGGCTTGATGAGTATTTGAGTTACAGGAAGGAGTCTTAAGGCATGTCAGATTTTAGAATCGTCGATAAGCTCCAAAAAATAGATGAAGATATTCAAAGAAATCAATTGAACTATCATGCAAAGCGTGTTCTCGTAAGCAAAGAATTTACCTTCGATGCTGCCCATCATTTACATAATTATGAGGGGAAATGTAAAAACCTGCACGGTCATACGTATCGCGTAGTATTAGGACTGAGTGGATACACAGATGAACGCGGTTTGATGATTGATTTTGGTGATATAAAAGGAATATGGAAAGAAAAAATAGAGATTCATTTGGATCACCGTTATTTAAATGAAACGCTTCCACCCATGAATACGACGGCAGAGAATATTGTTGTTTGGATTTACGAAAAGTTGGCTGCGGCCTTGCTTGATGAACAAAGATATAACGGTGCGCGTGTTGAATTTATCCGGCTATACGAAACTCCGACTAGCTATGCAGAAGCGAGACGGGAGTGGATGGAAGTTGAGTAAGATACCTGTTATCGAGATTTTTGGACCGACAATTCAAGGAGAGGGAATGGTAATTGGCCAAAAGACAATGTTTGTGAGAACGGCCGGCTGTGATTATTCCTGTTCTTGGTGTGATTCATCGTTTACGTGGGATGGCAGCGGAAAGCATCTTATTGTCCAAATGACGGCGGAAGAGATTTGGTCTGAGTTGAAACGTCTCGGAGGCAATGGCTTTCCATTTGTTACAATTTCAGGCGGAAATCCTGCACTCATCCGAAATTTGGAGGAGCTCATTGCCATTTTAAAAGAAAATGACATAAAGGTCGGGGTGGAAACACAGGGAAGTAGGTGGCAAAAATGGATGTATGAGATTGATGAGCTGACAATTTCACCAAAGCCACCTAGTTCTGGAATGACCACAGACTATTCGGTGCTCTCTGATATCTTTGAAAAACTTAAAAATCGAAACAGTAATTACCATATATCCCTCAAAATAGTCG
Organism: Lysinibacillus sp. TE18511; assembly: GCF_054062295.1. NCBI lineage: Bacteria > Bacillati > Bacillota > Bacilli > Caryophanales > Bacillaceae > Lysinibacillus > Lysinibacillus sp. TE18511. The sequence goes on along the minus strand of NZ_JBSSFD010000012.1, from coordinate 38,307 downwards.
TCTTTAATCAAGCAGATTACGATTATGCTAAACAAATTCACCATCGATATCCGATGATTCCTTTTTATCTACAAGTCGGTAATGATGATCTCACGACGACTGACAATTCAAGATTAATACTACATTTATTAGATAAATATCATGCGCTGATTGATCGAGTGATTAAGGATGAGGAATTAAGAGATGTCAAAGTACTGCCACAGTTGCATGCCCTTGTTTGGGGGAATAAAAGAGGTGTATAGTGTGGCCTAATAAAAATGTCTTTAAATTTTCTTGAGGAGTCATATATTTAATAAAACCCCTGATTCTTCTGCTTAGCGTAGCAAATCAGGGGTTTAAATTTAACTATAGCACTTCTTTGTTACAAATGATTCACTGCTTTGACGCTCACTTTAACTGTTAAATCATGTTTTCCACCTGAATAAACACCTTCAACCGGGCTAATATCGGAATAATCACGACCAATGCATAAAATAATGTGATTTTCTAATACTTCTACATTATTAGTTGGATCTAGCCCAATCCAGCCGATTCCTGGTATCATGACTTCGACCCAAGCGTGGGTTGCAATATCACCGACCAAGGCAGAGTTTTCATCAACATATAAATAACCACTAACATAGCGAGCTGGAATTCCTTTTGCTCTTAATACCGCAAGCATGACGTGGGTGAAATCCTGACAAACACCTCGCTTAAGGGCAAAGGCTTGACTTGCAGTTGTCGTAACATCAGTCGCACCTGGATCATATTCAAATGTCGAGTATAAATATTGCATTAAATTCAGCGAAAAAAGCACCGGATTTTCCGCATGACCAATTGCATGATAAACTTCCTCTAACTGATTTTCTGTCATATACGTAAAATGTGTAGACTTTAAATAGGGCAAATAATGTTCATAAAACAGCTGAGAATGAAAAATTGTTTGCATCTCGTGTGAATATTGAATGCGATGAATAAAGGGTGCACGTTGAATGCTGACAATAGATGTCGTTTGAATTTCTAGCACTTGATGCTGCTCAGGTATATAAAAAGTGCCAACCGTATTGCCCCAAATATCTGTATGCTCACGCGTTAAAGATGAAGGTGTAATGGCAATTCGATAGGATAATAAGCGCTGACGCTCATCACCTCTTGGCTTCAAGCGGATAGTATTTAAGCTTTGATCGACTTCAGACTCATATTGAAAAATATTAGTATGTTGAATTTCAAATTTCATGGTGTCCGCTTCCTTTTGATTACTGACTTGCTTGTTGAAAGGGAGCTGTGGTTGATTCCTTTCAAGGTTGTACGCTGGGTTCATATAAATGATAAATTGTTGCAAATGTATTGCCAAAATCAATACATTGACACAATCTTTCCTCCATTAACAGAATCGTTTCCTCTAAGGTAATATTCCATAAATCCACATTCATCATGGCAAATAATAAATTCTTTAATGGGGTATGAAGCTCTATATATCTTGCTGAAATAGGATCATTTTCTAAACAACTTAACGATTCCTCTATTTTTTGTAAGCAAAACATCACTGAACGTGGGAAGTGCTTATCCTGTAATAAATATTGAATGACACAAAGTAAATTTGTTTGGCGATGCTTCCGCAAATAAGACTCCGTCGCCTCCGATAAATCAAGTAAAAACGATCCGTCCGCTTCAAATAAGGAGATGGCTACCTCTTTATGTTGCTCCAGTATAATTAAAGCCATACGAATTGTCTTTTCAGCTCGTTCTAACCATTTCCCAACGTGCATGAAATAAAAAGGTAAATCTCGATCCATTGAGCCTTCGATAAGCCCGGTAACCGTTAACGAAGTCTTTCGAACATTTTGCAAAAAAGAATTTAGAACAATAAGTGGAATGGGTCTTTCACGTCCGATTATTTCTTGCTGTAAAGATAAATAAAAGGCATTTTGCAATTCCCAAAGCTCAATCGGGATGCTATCTCGAGTTACCCGCGCATTTTCCCTAACCGCACGTAAAGTAGCATGAACGGCGTTACAGTTTTTATCAGAAAATAGAAGATATTCGATCAGTAGATTAACTCGAATGGATTCATAAAAAGTCAAAAACTCTTCCTTCGAGGCACAAATATCTAACACAGCTTCCCAATGGTCGATGTATTCATTTTCTTTACCTGATTGCTCCAACATATTCAACAGCTGTACTTGTAATATATGTGCATTCGTTTGTGTTCGTTCACTATATCTTGCCATCCAATACAGTGCATCGGCTACTCGACTTAGCATGCTGTAATTCCTCCTTTAATATCCATGTATCTTTTGCTCCTCCGCCCTGTGACGAATTCACGACTAAAGAACCTTCTTTCAGTGCCACACGAGATAAACCACCAGGAAGTACATAAATATCATCACCCTTCATGACATATACACGCAAATCGACGTGGCAAGGATAGAATCTCCCATCCTGAAAAGCAGGTGCTCTAGACAAGTTAATCGTCGGTTGAGCAATATATTGAATCGGATTTTCTATAATTTTTTCTTTAAATTTAGTAATTTCTTCATCACTCGCATGCGGACCAATTAGCATATCATAGCCACCAGAGGCACTAACATTTTTTATGACAAGCTCTCTCATATGCTCAAGAACCCAAGCACGCTGTCTGTCATCATCTAAATGATAGGTCTTCACATTTTGTAAAATAGGCTCCTCATTTAAATAGTAGCGAATCATATCCGGCACATAGGCATACATCGCTTTATCATCGGCTACACCGTTACCAACAGCATTTAAAATAGCAATATTTCCAGCTTGATAAGCATCCATGATATGAGGGACTCCAAGCAAAGAATCCTTTCGAAAAACAACAGGATCTAAGAAATCATCATCAATTCGACGATAAATAATATCGATTTGCTCTAGACCATAAATTGTCTTCATATACACCTTATTATCTTGAACTACTAAATCATGCCCTTCAACAAGTTGAATATTGAGCTGCTGAGCTAGGAAAACATGATCATAATATGCTGAATTATACATGCCCGCTGTTAATAGGACAGCCTTAGGTTCTACATCTGGCTTCATACAAGGTGATCGATGAGCAAGTAGTGCCTTTTTCATAAAGGCCATTTGTTTATCGAGTGACTGGATGGAATGTTTAGAGAAAAACTCAGGATATACTTCCTTCATGACATATCGATTTTGAAAAACATAGGATATACCTGAAGGATTACGTAAATTATCCTCTAAAACGTAGTAAATACCGTTTTCATCACGAATCAAATCAATGCCCGCTAAAAAAATATGATTATCGATCGGTACTTTTACACCAAGCATTTCTTTATAGTAGTACGGATTGTTTTCAATAAGCCGTTTCGGAATAAGCCCATCCTCAAAAATGGACTGTTCATGATAGACATCATGCAAAAAGCAATTTAAAGCTTTGACACGTTGCTTCATACCAGCTTCAATTACTTCCCACTGTTCATGTGGAATAATAATAGGGATAAAATCAAAGGGCATTGTCCGTTCTGTACCACCTTGTGCTCCATATACGGTAAATGTAATGCCTTGTCTAAGGAAACTTGATTGTGCTTGTTGGTATTTTTCATCTAACTGTTCCTTGGGAAAAGCATTAAGCTTATGATGGAAAGACCGATAATGAGGCTTCGGTTGATTGCCATCAAACATTTCATCAAAAAACTTACCAGATTCATAGAACTTCATCATATGGATCGCCCTCCGAATTTAAGTAGTAGAGAAAACGTGTTAAACTAAATATGAAACAATTTCGCCTTGGCGTAATTGTCGCTTTCGCACAGAAAACATTTGTAGCTGACGCTTTGCTTTTGCGCAGAAAAAATGCGACTGGACATGGCGTTCTTAGACTGGGTTACTCTATTTCAGTTTGTGTTAGGGCACTAATTGAAAAGGAACCACAACTGCATTCATTCTCCACTTTTAGAGGAATGAAGATAAATACATAAAAGGAGCTAGAAAAAATGACAATCATTAATTTAATGCAAGCTTATGAGTTAGACAAGCTTTCAAAATTAGGTTTAACAGATGAGGAGATTGTAGGCACATTGCATTCAGGGGAAGTATCCGTCTGGCAAGAAAAAGTACCAAACTATGAATTTTCCGAAACAACGGCACTTTTTAAAGAAGGGGAACAATCGTTCTTAGACGCTCTGCATGGTAACTATCGTATCAAATATGTAACTTTGCCAGGCATTCAGCGTTTGCTGCATCTTCGTTTTTCATTAGAAGAAGATAAGGATTATCAATTACTAGAAACAGGAATCCAACATTTAACTTGTAATGAGGAAACTATCGTGAAGCTTCAACATATGCTATCAACAAACTGGTCTCTAGCAAAACAAGTAGATGGAACATATAGTGTTTTTGTTAAGTAATTCGATTTCGCACAGAAAAACTATACGTCCGGAATCAACAAAACCAGATAATTCCATGCGCATTGTGAGATAAATCGACACGTATAGTTACCCAGCTTTTCTTTTTTCGAATCGTCTCACAGCATTTTAGTACACTAGATTTTAATATTCATTTTCCTTGCACTTTATGCATGAAAAAGTAGATCTTTCAAAAAAACTTTCAAAAAGGTGATTTTCTTTATAAAGAGAATCATCTTTTTTTACTCTCAATTAAACAAACATATGTTCCATTTCGAGAAAAACGGCACTTTTTTCACTATAAAGTTCCCAAATTTATATTTGGGAACGTTTTTTCGTGGTAAAATAGAGAAAATAGAGGTGATTTTATGGAAAAGACTAAGCTCCCTAAAATAATGAGAGACTTCCTTGTCTATTTAACGACGATTAAAGGGAAGTCTCCGCGCACAAGAAAAGAATACGAATATGATTTGACATTATTCTCCCGTTTCTACATAGCAATCCAGAATGATCTTGAAATAACAGATATAACGAAAATAGATATTTCTACTATTACAATAGAAGAAATCCGAGAGATCACACTGGAGGATCTTTATTTATTTATGGAGTATTGCGAAGTACAGCGCGGAAATTCTGCATCCGCGAGAGCACGTAAGGTGGCAACGTTAAAATCATTTTTTAAATACCTTAAAGGAAAACGCCGACTTCTTGAGGAAAATCCCGCTGATGAATTAGAAACACCAAAGATTGGACGAAAAAGACCTATCTATATGAATCTTGAAGAAGCCACTCAATTTATTGATGGCATCCAGCCAAATCGCGCATCTCCAAGAAATTATTGTATGATGATGTTTTTCTTAAATTTAGGGATTCGTGTAACCGAGCTATGTTCGCTACATAGGTCATCTATACAAGGGCGCTACTTAACTGTTGTTGGTAAAGGTAATAAGGAACGTACCGTATATTTGAATGATAGCTGTATGCAGGCACTTGCAGACTATGAAAATAGTGGAAAGGCACCATATAAAGGAGAGGGAGAAGAGCCTCTTTTCGTCTCACAAAAGGGCACACGCTTTACACGTCAAACCGTTGCTAAAATCGTTAAACGAATCAATCAGCATTCTGGGCTTCAAAAAGAACGACTGACACCACATAAATTACGTCATACATCCGCAACGATGATGTATAAATCAGGGGCAGATATTCGAAGTCTCCAGCATATACTTGGCCATTCAAGTGTTGCGACGACACAAATCTACACACATATTGAAGATGAAGAACTGCAACATGTACTCGAAAATAATCCGTTCAATATTGTGCGAGAAAGATAATTTTCAAAACTACTTTCCAAAATTTTAAAGGAAATCAAAGTAATCGAAGAGAATACATTACATTGGATAGATTTTATACAGAACCAATAACTTTTGGTGAGGGGAGTAGTTTATGAATCCATTAATAAATGATCATCTGCGTGAAACGAGAAATACTTTAGTGAAGGAAATTGAGTTATTAAGTGATCGTCAATTAAATGATAAACCTGATTTAAAAAGTTGGAGTATAGCCCAAATTTGCCATCACCTAGCTTTAGTGGAAGAGTCTTCAGTAAAGGCGATTGCCTGGGGATTAAAACAAGAAGATAGTAAGCAAACTGAACGCAAAAATGTTCAATTTATCGTAGATCGAACAAAGAAAATGACAGCTCCAAAAATTGTTGAACCGGCTGAAGACTTATTTACAGTTCAGCAAATCATTGAGATGCTAAACGATTCGAGAAAAAAATTAACAACTTTCCTTGATACAATTGAAGATAAATCAATATTAGGTGAAAAATCCGTGAAGCATCCTGCACTCGGTGAACTACCTCTTGATCAATGGGTTGAACAAATTTATTTACATGAGCAACGACATATCGTGCAAATATTAGAAATCAAAATGTGTTTAGAGGTTGAGCATTAATGAATTCACAGGAGACGGAATACAAGCAATGTAAGCCTGTTCGTTAAAGAAATGATACTAGCAAGCAAAAATTCAATTTTAATAGAACTTGTCTGGAACATGTTAATGTTTTTTCCAAAAATGATAATCTGATTATTGGAGTAGCGTCAGGGAAATGCGGATTTACAACGTTAAGGAAATTCCAATATTAAAAAGCCAATTTCTTAGCATTAAAATAAAGAAATTAGGCTTTTTTTTCGTTGCATCGGTAAAGTATTCGCTACTGAAAGTTTTCTATATAATGAAGCTCTAGATTTTTGTAGAAAAGTTATCAGGTATGTTGATTCACCATTTTTATCCACTCTAATTAATTAAAAGGCTCTGATTTCCGCTACGGGTTTTTCACTAATAAGACAGATTTTTTAAATGGAAAATTTATTTAAAATTGGAACCTGTATTTGTTTCATGCGTTTTAAATATAGAGGGTAGTATTTTGGAATAGGGGCGAATGAATGGTTAGAAGAAGAGGAACATATCAAATAAAAATTCGTGACAAACAGCTCATTTGTTTATTTTGTCAGAACGATCAATTTCAACATCGTGAAGTTTATCTGAATTTAAGTCCTTTAGGTGAATCGGTGAAGGACCAGCTCACATTGCAATCATTTTACTGCACGTCATGTGGTAATATCCGTATGTTTCAAGAAAAGAATCGATTTGACCATACATTACAAAAACAAGTATCTATAATTGAGTATTCGGAAGTGTTAAAAGAATGAGTATAAGTAATTTAATGCAGAAAAAAAGTCGTATTACAATTTTTGATGAGCCTGTTATTTGTAGGTTTTGTTCACATGATGTGTTTATCCCTTATGAAGTTAATGTGAATGTTGAACAACCGGGTATCGGTGTTCGTCATACTCGTGATATAGCAATTTGTCAATATTGTGGTGAAGGGAAATTTTTTGGAGATCCAAGTTATTATGATGCTGAAAAAGATAATTTTATTTGGGCATTGAATCAGCAATTACTTTCCGTTAGAAAATATAAGATTAAGTTTTCATTATATGTTGGGAAAAGAAATAACGATAAAATAACTTCTTTTATAGATAAACTTATTCAAGACTTAAGAATAGAAGTAGAGAATATGAGTGATTTAAAAGGTGGAGTAGGAGTAGTACTTCAAATAAAACTTTCTAGTTTAAATGATATTCAAACGATTAGATCTATTATAATCGATTCTGCAAAGCGAATGAATATCACGATTAAGGATCTAACCATTAAATAGTATTTTCTAAGTGACATTTATTTAAATGTCACTTAGATATTTTATGAGATATTTTCACTAAAACGAAACTAAATGAAAGTAAATAGTCTAATTTTTTATTAAAAATCGCTTAAAAAATCGAAGAGAGCCATTGTTTTGATCAATATTATTCAAAACAATGGCTTTGTTTATGTCGTAAGACTAAGGCTACAAAGGTATTTTTAATTAAACCTTTTTGTAATGCTTGACGAAAGAAACAAACTGTTATATATTAAATAAAAATAATATCAACTGTTATAAAACAGTTTGGTTCAGGGAGGAATTCTAATGTCTAAGTATCGTGTTGGTTATGATTTTTATTGTGAAATGTGTGAGCGCTATGGTTTAGAGCCAATTTCATTCCGCTATTATGTATTACAGTTATCACAGCAGCAACTTTCAGCTTATAATATGCAAGCAAAACAATTAGTTATTTAATAGTTATTGTTTTAAAGGATGTGGTTATTACGGAAGCCGACGTGAATATTTTATGAAAAGCCCAGCCATACTAAAATAAATGGACTGGGCTTTCGTATATTTAAAAGAAATATCAGATAATTTATTGACATAATAATTTACCTGTTATATATTATTAACAAATAAATAAAACTGTTATAGAACAATGGAGAAGGAATGCAAATGTCACATTATAAAGCTGGTTATCAATTTTATTTAGAGAAGTGTGAACAATTTGATTTAGAACCGATTAATTTCTATTATTATGTCAATCAATTATCGCAAGAACAATTAGAGTATTATAACGAAGCTGCACAAATGAAAGGAAGTTATTAGGATGACAGATTATCGTGAAGGCTATGAATTTTATCGACAAGTATGTGAGACACACGATCTAGAGCCAATAAATTTTCACTATTATATTTTAAACTTATCTCATGAGCAACTAAATGCTTACAATGAACGAGCCAAAACATTTGGAGGTCCAATAGAATATGAAGTCTCTTAATTTATAAATGCCTTACTGCCAGTATGTGACAGTAAGGCATTTTTGTCATTTCATAATTAGAAATCAACCAAATTTGTTTATGTTGTCATTTTATTTTATGATTAATATAAAAATAAGAAAGAGATATACTATGCAAGAAAATTTTTTTCAATTATTAGAACACGCTGGTCTGTTTGCCGTATTTTTAAGTTTATTCATTAATATATTAGTGAGCATTATAGGTGTATTACCAAGTGTATTTATTACAGCAGGAAACCTAACAATTTTTGGTCTATATAATGGTTTAATCGTTTCTATTATTGGTGAGGGGTTAGGCGCATTCATTAGCTTTATTTTATATAGAAAAGGGTTAAAGAAATGGAGACATACGGATTACCAACATCCGGTAATTTTAAAATTAAAGCAGCTTGAGGGATATAATGCATTTTGGGTTATTTTATGCTTAAGAATTCTCCCATTTACTCCATCTGGTGTTATTACGTTAGGAAGTGCATTTTCAAAAGTTTCACTGGGTATATTTACAGTTGCTAGTACGTTAGGGAAAATACCTTCACTTATTATAGAAGCAAGCGCAATATATGGTTTTATGCAAATTGATTCTAAGTGGAAATATGTAATCATTGTTATTACCTTGATTCTCTTTCTATTATGGAAGGTAAAGAATAAGTCTTCATGATGAAGTAAGCATTCGAAAGGGAGCATTATTCCAGTAATGAGCAATTCGAAGCTCAGCACCCTAACCTTTGGTGATAAACCACTTTGTGGAATAACTATAAGATCTGCAATAAAATAGAATGCTATTTTTCTTTAACGGAATCCGCTTGCTATCGCAAACAATGAAAATGTCAGTCAAAATGAGTGTCAAATTGTAGATGTATTTGACACTCATTTTTTTGTTGTGGAACCCTTTTTATACTATTTTTTGTTAATTAAGATTGCTTTGAAATATTTATGAATTAGTTAAAAGCAATTCTGTTTACAAGCAATAGAAATAATTTTCTGATATTTCCGGAAAAATAATTGATATTATTTAACAGTTTTGCTAAAGTTATATAAAATATCAATCGATGATGTGGTCAAGTAAGTAAGAAATGTGAAACAGAGAATATAGCAATCGCTGAGAGCTATATCACCGCTTCTTATCTGAAACCTACCACGGAGATGTTATGCAAACATAACCGAGTCGTTTTCGTTACAAAACGATAGAGGGTTTTAAGATTTTCTTAAAACTAAATTCAAGGTGGTACCACGTTTATCCGGCACAAAGACGTCCTTATGTAGAGGACAGCTTTGTGCTTTTTATTTTTCAGTAAGTAAAGTTACAGAAATGGAGGAGAGAATATGACAAAACAACAAAATGATTTTTCAAAATGGTACATTGATACAATCCAAAAGGCAGATTTAATGGATTATACACCGGTTCGAGGCTGTATCGCATTTAAACCAGACGGCTATGAAATTTGGGAACATATTCAGGAAGAAATGGATCGTCGTTTTAAAGAGACTGGTCACCGCAACGCTTATTTCCCTATGTTAATTCCTGAATCTTTTTTCCAAAAAGAAAAGGATCATATTGAAGGTTTCTCTCCTGAGCTTCCTTGGGTAACGGAGGCAGCAGGTGAGAAATTAGAAGAACGTTTAGCGCTTCGTCCGACATCTGAAACGATGATTGGACATTTATATTCGAATTGGATCAAAAGTTACCGTGATTTACCGATCTTGATTAATCAATGGGCAAATGTCTTTCGTTGGGAAAAGAAAACACTCCCGTTCATTCGAACATCTGAATTTTTGTGGCAAGAGGGCCATACAGCGCATGTTGATGAAGAAGATGCGCGTAAAGAAACAATGCAAATGTTAACTATCTATAAGGAAGTTGTAGAGGAGTTGCTGGCAATCCCTGTCTATGATGGACAAAAAACACCTTCAGAGCGTTTTGCAGGTGCTGTTGATACTTATTCTATCGAAGCAATGATGAAAAATGGGAAGGCCGTACAAGCCGGTACCTCTCATTATTTAGGGACAAAATTCGCTGAAGCTTTTGATATTAAATATTTAAATAAAGCCAATCAGCATGAATATGTACACACAACATCCTGGGGGACTTCCACACGTTTAATAGGTTCAGTAATTATGGTTCACGGTGATGAGCAGGGGCTTATTTTACCGCCACGAATCGCACCAACCCAAGTTGTCTTAATACCTGTAGGGCCATGGAAAAAGAACCCTGAAATTATGGAGAAACTAGATGACATTTATGCAGTCCTTAAGAAGAAGGGAATTCGAGTACGTCTTGATGACTCCGATCAATCACCAGGCTTCAAATTTAATGAATGGGAATTAAAAGGTGTACCGGTTCGAATTGAATTAGGACCGCGTGACTTAGAAAACAATCAAGCCATGTTAAAAGCACGCGATGAAGATGAGAAACATGCGATTAATCTTAACAACATTGTTTCTGCAATTGAAGAAGAACTAACAACGATGCAAACTCGTTTATTTGACAAAGCACGCCAATTCCGCGATGCAAATGCTCATACACATATTGATACGCTAACTGAATTGCAGCAGCATATTAATACTTCTAAGGAAAATGGCTCTATTCCAGGCTGGGTGCTTGCTGGGTGGTGTGGAAATGATGCGTGCGAAGAAAAAGTGAAAGAAGAGACTAAATATACGTCTCGTAACATTCCGTTTCATCCACCAACTACTAAAACAACGTGTATTTGCTGTGGAAATGAAGCGAAACATACAGTTTGGTTTGCTCAAGCATACTAAAAAGAGTTGTATATAAAGTTCCCTCTATGTTTGACTACATGAGTAGAACAATCGTAGTAGGGATATTCTTTCAATTCTGTTTTTGTTTGTTTACGACTCGTTTTCCTCTGCATCTCCATCTGGGAATGTAGTGTGCAATGTTTTTTCTGTGTTTTCAAAAAAATGCTGGTATGCTAAAATAAAAACAGAACATATATTCTTTTTTTCGTGGAGGGTGAAAACAATGAGTTATGATTTAATGGTCTTTGATAAAGAGCAAGCTCCAAACAATAAAGAAACATTTTTGCAATGGTATGATGAACAAACAAAATGGGCTGAACCACATGATTACGCAACAATAACGGTTACAACACCAGCATTACAAAAATGGTATCAGGATATGGTGGAACAATTCCCCAATATGAATCTGGTGGATGAGGAATTATTGGATGAGGATGAAGTTGACGAGTTAGAGAGTCGTTTGACTGAATATAGTATTGGTTATGCCGTGATTTACACAGCTTTTGCCTGGTCTGTAGCGGATGAAGCATATAGTACGATGAAGGAGCTTGCAAAAAAGCATGGAGTCGGTTTTTTTGATGTGAGTGGTGAGGGGGAGATTTTCTAAATCATTATTATTTGAAAGTAAGTTCGAAGGCAATCCCTATTTCCCATTAACAATGGAATATCCTAAAAATGAAAAAGATCAGCCATTAAAGCTATTAGCACAAATCAATTTCACAGATGGAGACATGGAGAACTTGCGGCAGGTCGATTTTCGTATTATTGATTTCAACATGGGACGTATGTAGCGAAGAATGAACAACTGGAACGAATAGGCAAGGGCATCTTCTATATGAAAATATTCCAGAAGATCAAAGTTTGCTCCTTAGCACTGGGGCATCTGACTCCGATTACAATGTGATGGTGGCTTCGTTAAGGATTGAGGAAACCGTAAAACACATGATAAGATCAGTTATTTAACAAGGAGGCTACTACAATGACAAATGATACTTTACAATTATCCCAGAAATGGCGAGATGAGGGGTTACGTTATGCAAGTGAGATTAATGCCTACGTGCGCAGAGGATTAGAAAGCAACTGGGAGACACCTGGGGAGGAGCCGTCTGAAGATTCACGTGGACAATTAGCTTCGCAAGTGTACAAATTTATTAAAGAGGCGAATAGAACAAAGGATCTGGAAACGCTCCGTGAACAGTTTCCAGCTGCTTCTTGGCCTTTTCAGGATACGCACGGCCAACAAATGCGAGCTGTTTATCCAATTGCGTTTCTACGTGATGGTGCATTACTTGTAGCAGCGCAAAATGAAGATTTATCACGCACTGTCTATGTGATGGATAAACAGGAAGCAAACCGTATCGAGCATGTACAAGCGGCAAGTTGTTCTGCGGATGGGCGCGACATTGCTTTGATGGATGAGCAAGGAGTTCGTATCGTACGCGAGCCTGATCGAGAGTTGAACGGTGCTCTGCTGGCTACATACACATGGGCGACAATCATCGACCAATTGCGCGTAAAATACCCCGACATTGAGACCTTACAGCCAGAAAGCTATCGAAGCGCAGATGTCATTCCATTCGCTGATGGCACGCAGTTGTTGATGGTGTCGCATGACGGAATCTATTTGATTGAGGAAACAGGTGCCCTCTTGTTACACCCGACAGTGGAAAATATACGGGAATGGGCAAGGGAAGATGATGACTTGACAGCAAGTTTAGCGATGCCACATGGAGCTGTTTCGCGAAGCGGCAAATGGCTGGCTTATGGAAGTCAAGACAGCGATCATTTGTTGCTAGATATAGAAAAGTATGTTTTGCACTCGTTTGAACCGATGTCGAGTTATCCGCATTACAGCTTGTTCAGTGCCAATGATGAGCATGTTTGGTTCAATGCATGTCATTTTTACAATGGATGTACGCTAGGTATTTCACTCCATGATCTAGAACCGGACAAATATGAAGAACCCCTTTCAATAGATGATAGTATGCGTGTATATGACGGTGTTGCAGTGCAAGGGGGCAACATCATGGGTGACGCATATGGTTATTTGCGAATGATTGATTTGGAGGGGAATGAACTTTGGCGTTACTTCGTATCTGGGACAATCAGTGGTATGGCATTAAACTCTGACGAGACAATATTGCTTGTCGGTACATACAATGGAACGCTACATGTACTTGATTTGACTAGTACAGAGCCAAGTCCGTATGAGATTAGCACAAGTTCAATACGTGAATCGTACCGCTGGATCTTCTGGGATAATCAACAACCACTGTACTGGTAGTTTTTATAGGCAAAATCGACGAAACTAGAAGGTTCTTTTTATCAACATTATATGTAAATGGATATTGAAGACGCATTAAGGAACGTGAATGGTAGTGAGTTATGTTTAAAATAACTGTTACGATCTACGCAATACTCTATATTATAAAGGCTTTTATAGAGGGATTTTTTACTAATTAGAAACTCAAGATAAAGGGGAATGGACTATGCAAGATATTCGACCAACATCACGCTGGCGCAATGCTAAAAGAGAAGAAGAGGAAGAATTTACTGCTGGATTGATTGAGAAAGATGACTGTATTTACGCGGAATTGTTTCCAGATAGTTTTATTCATCAGACGGAAATGGTGCTAGAGCAGTATGCAGCATCCATTGCGAAACTACCAAATCACCCAGATAGCTATCCTGCAATTATGAAATCTATTGAAACGGCGGTACTTGCCCTAAATGAGATTAATGAGGTGGGTGGAGGCGGATTAATTGAAACTGAAGAACGAGAGGAGCTTTGCGACTATTTTGACCAAGTGCTGATTCATTGTGGACTTGATGTTGATGACCTTGCTAAAAGCCAGAATCTGGGACGTTATGAGTTAACAGATGATTGGCGTGAGTGGTAATTAGAGGGAAGTGTACGTTTTGCTTGAATTGACGAGTGCAGTATCAACAGCATGGATATCTCGTCTGCATGTAAAGTAAAATAGTCGTGAAGTGAACTGTCTTTCAATGTAGTGTAAATATACAAATTTGGTCGGCGCTACTTAAGCAGTACTGGATATATTGAAAATTGAAATACCAAGAAGAAATGAACTCTATTTTTTCTCAATATAGTCTCAAAAGTGGCGTTGATCCAAATTTTCAAGAAAAATGCTCTTCTATTCTTAAAATAACATTTATTCTTGGGAATAATGAGTTAATTGACAACCAGAAATACGAGATGACTCTTTCTTTATCACTTAATGCCTTTGACTATGGTATCTACAAATTGTGTGATTTTAATGATTATGCGATAGAAAGAAGTATTTTGGTGAATGGATTAAAAACAGTATTTCTACCACAAAAGAGTGTGTAACAGTATTACGAATGTTTGAAATAAAGACAACACAGGAATGGATGAAAAGTTAGATGAAAAAAGCTTTTACATATCAAGACGAAAAATCAAATAAATTTTGGACAATTGATTATTTTGGGATGACAATATGTGTGCATTACGGTAAAAATGGAACGGTCGGGAAGTATGATATGAAAGAATTTGAGTCACAAGAAATTTGTGAAAAAGAAGCTCAAAAGTTAATTGCCAGTAAAATAAAAAAAGGGTATCAAGAAAATCCTACATTTGATTTTGATAATTGTCTTTACTTTGATGTAGGGGAATATGGTCCACAGCCAAAAACGTCACACCCACGTTTTGTCGCCCATTTCACAGAAGAGTTTTATTATGATTGTGGTGATGAAGAAGCACCTTTTGGTAGTGATGAAGGGTCTGATACACTTTACGAAATGGAAGAAGTCATAAGAAAGAAGCACATCATTGACTTCGCTACTTTCCCGAAGCATTTAATAGAGAATATATGGGGAATGCATTATATATCAATTGACACATTGGATGAAAAAGCTGTGCGTGATATGGCAAAAGAGCATGAAATGGATATGATGCAAAGTGACATGATTACCTATGCAACAGCCTTTGGTCAAATTAAAATTACCGGGAAACTAGATTCAACTTTGAAGAAGAATGCACTTTTAGCATTGAAGCGCTTTGCTATCATGTATTCTGATGGACAATTAACGGAAACACAGCAGACAATGTATAATGATTTACTTGCATTTTAAATTGAAGTCAACAGGAAATAGACGGATTATAGCAAGATTGACCGGTATTTGGAGTAACGAGATGCCGCCGTTCGAAAGTGCTCAGGCATATTAATATCCAAACACCCTCTTACCAATCGAATAAGAGGGTGTTTAACATTTCAAAGTGTTTGACCATTATCAATTGTAAAAACTTGTCCTGTCACTGATTTTTGAGTCAATTGAAATAGAATAGCCTCTGCAATATCATCTGGTGTTGAAATTCTTTTCAATGGTAAGTTACCTGCAAGTTGATACATTTTATCTTCATTGCCAGACCACCATCTTGTTTCAATGGCACCTGGAGATATACAATTCACTCTAATATTAGGTGCTAATGCGATAGCTAACGATCTAGTCATTGTGTGAATGGCTGATTTTGTTGCTGCATAGGGGATTGATGAGCCTATTCCAGTCATTCCCGCTACGCTCCCCATATTTACAATCACACCCGATTGTTGCTTCTTCATATAAGGGACAACAGCTTTTACGCAATGAAACATTCCTTTCACATTTACACTGAAAAGGGAATCCCATATTTCATCTGTTACAGCATCTAAATCATCTAAAGCTATTTGAGCAGTAATACTCGCATTATTTATTAATGCATCAATTGTCCCGAAAGATTCTGCGATATAGGATACTAAATCATTCACCTCTTTTGCAATCGCTACATTTGCTTTATAAGCGATTGCTGTTCCTCCTAGCTGTGTAATCTCATGTACAACATCGGAAGCTTCTTTTTCAGAACGACTATAATTAATAACAACTTTTGTACCTTCAGCTGCTAACTTTACAGCTGTTGCTCTTCCAACACCAGTGCCGCCACCCGTTATGAGAACTACTTTATCTTTTAATTCCATGCTAAAACATCCTTACTTTATTTGGATTTTTAATAGGTTTCTAGCTCATCACTATGACGTGTGGTTGATCTCCGTTCCAACCATACGCTTTCCTAGTGGCGTCCGATAATTCGCTTCGCTGCAGTATCTCGGGCTAACAAATAATGTCACCTACAACTTTTGGTGATGAGTCATGTTTCTATTATATTTTTATGAATATGAAGTGTATAATACTGAATAATGAAGAAGGTATCATTTTAAATGATATCAATGAGAGGAATATAATTCTTGGAAAGTCATGATTTGTGGATTTTTAAACATGTTGCAGAACTACAGTCAGTATCAAAAGCTGCTGAAAAATTGGGTTATGTACAACCTAATGTTAGTCAACGAATTAAAGGGTTGGAAGAAGAACTGGGGGTAAGATTATTTAAGCGTAATAATAGAGGGGTAACATTAACAGAGGAGGGTAAAGTCTTACTAGAGTATACAATTCAAATTATGCTTTTAATGGATGAAGCCAAGTCATTAGTTAATCCTAAAAAATGGAGAGAATCTCTTGCAATAGGTGCTTCTCAAACGATTTCTGCAGTTAAAATACCTCAATTATTTTCTTCTTTTTTGAGTGAACAAACAAATATTGATGTAAAAGTAAAAACGAATGATCAGGAAAAGTTACAAGACATGCTTACTTTTGGAGAGCTCGATGGTGTTTTTATAAAGGGTCCATGTAATCACGCACAGTTTGAAACCGTTTATAGCTATTTTGAGAAACTCGCACTTATTTCACCTAAAAATAAAGAATGTGAAAAGCAACATCGTCAAACTTTAATTGTAAATAGTGATAAAAATTGCCTATATAGAAATAAAACATTGGATTTTTTCAAAGAGAATCAATCCATACTAGAGTTTGATTCACTAGAATCTATTCTTCAAGCAGTTCACGATGGAATTGGGATCAGTATAATACCTGCAGACGTCGCAAACAGTCGAAAAAAATCTATTCAATATCAGGAGCTTTCTGAAACAATCAAGATAGACTTCATTATCAAACATAGAAAACAGCAAACGCAAAGTCTAAAAAAATTTATTGATTTTTTACTGAGGATATAACTTCTACTATACAGCGAGTTATTTAAAGATTAATAGCTGCTCAAAATTACTGAAAAAGCTAAAGGGTATGAATTGATAAAGGTTGAATACGACATAAATACTAGGAGATCAAAATGCATATTGTTGAAAGAATTAGCACTTTAGAAAAGTATTTAAAAGCATTCGATTTACATAATTATTGGGTAGGGTTTAAAACGATACCTTTTGCAATTTTTAATGACAAAATTGTCTATTTATTTAATCATCCTAATTATACAAATCATAATCCTAAATCGTATGTAGTTCTTGATAAAACGGATGATTTCAACGGGTGTACACTTATCTTATTTGAGAAAATACCTACTGCTATTATCGATATTTCATATTACGATACAGATGAATTATTATATTCTATTTTAGTGCATGAATTATTTCATGGTTTTCAATATCTCAATGAGGAATCAAGGTTTGCCAATGAAGTAGTGGGCGCTACATATACAAATCACCCAGAAAATATTGAAATAAGAAATCAAGAAAGGATCGCACTATGGAATGCACTTAACGTCCAAGAAATAGTTGAAAAAGAATACTATACTCAACAATTTGTATCTTTTAGAAAAAGTAGACAAGAGAAATCCCCAGAATATGTAGCGTATGAAAATTTTCTTGAAACAATTGAAGGTCCAGCATTTTATGTAGAATATCAGGCTTATCAAAACGTTATGCCTGATGATATACTGAGTGATTTTATCCGTGATCTGCACAATATTGAAGCTTCGACACTGAACATTCGACAAAGTTGTTATTCATCTGGATTAGCGTGCTGCTTATTGCTTGATATAGTTGAACCAAATTGGAAGAAAGATTTTTTCCGTACACCCAAGCTATTATTTGAAATCCTTGAACAGTATGTTAGTACCATTCCTGTCCCATCCATTGAAATCAGTGAAAAAGCATTTCAGTTATCGAAAGAAATGGATATACGTAAGCAAAAGGAAATCGAAAATTTTACAAAGAAAAATGTCTCAAAAATTGTAGCAATCGGTTCTATCAAAGTTGTAGGATTTGATCCAATGAATATGGTTGTAATGAATGAGCTGACATTCCATAAAACATTTGTAAAGCTACAAGTAAATAATGATGTCATGACAATAAATCAACCAATTGTAATTAAAAAAGTAGATGAAGAAAACACCATATTTTATTTAGAACTAGCAAATCAACCTGCTATTGATGAACCGTCAATATGCATTAAGGAATTGGGGAATTTAAAAGGTGAATTGGTTTCGATGACTGAGAAAACCTTTGTGTTAAAAGTGTAAATTCGTGATATCATCCAGAGGTTTGATCTTGTCTAGTAATTGTTTATAAAATGCAAATAAATATATTATGTAAACTAATAAGAGAATCGAAAGTAAAGAACGAATTAGCATAGCATCAAATGTACACCGTAAAATAAATAAATCTGGTAATAACTTATCAGATTGATTAGTGGTGCTATTAGTAGGGATCGAGAACAAGTTATTAGAATAAAGGAGAAAGATATCATGACAGAATGTATAGATTGGAAAAATAATGCTCGTGGGCATAAATTTATAGCTTCTTTTAGCGGAGGAAAGGATAGTGTCTTAGCTTTATATAAAGCAGCGAAGGTTGGGGAAGCGATTGGACTGATCGTCATGCTGGAGGAAGAAGGGAAACGTTCTAGATCTCACGGAATGCCACCAGAGCTTATATGTGCCCAAGCAAAATCTATCGGGTTGCCTGTTTATACTGCTGCTTCAAGCTGGACAGATTATGAAAAAGAATTTATGCGCCTTTTAGAAAATGCTAAAAATCAAGGGGCAGAAGTATTAGTAACTGGCGACTTAGATATGCCTGCACATGGCTGTTGGCATGAAAAGGTTACAAACAATGCTGGATTAAAGCTTGGCATGCCTTTATGGGAAATGGACCATCGTGAAGCTGTCGAGGAGTTCATAAATTTAGGATTTGTCACGATCCTTGTAACGGTAAATTTATCATTGGGAATGCGAGAGGACGATTTAGGACGAACGCTAACGCAAGAATACGTGAAGGAGCTTGAAGCTCGTGGTATTGACCCTTGCGGAGAAGGCGGAGAGTTCCATACTACCGTATTAGATGGGCCTATTTTTAAACATCCGATTCCAGTTCGTAAAGGGGAAATTATTAAAGACGGAGAATATGCTTTTTTACCTTTAGAGCTAGATTAGAATGAGCGAAGGGGTACCTTTCATGATGATCAATGTTTTTCCAAATTGAGAGCTTTTCGATATAGTCTTTATAAAGGAGAATGTTGAATTGAAGACAATCATTTTATCCATTGTCATGGCTATTATTTTGACTGGCTGCAATGTATTTTCATCTGATATTGTTAAACAACCAGAAGGCAAAGTTGTTTTAGATAATACATCCTATACGATGGTGGCGGGTGATTACCAATGGAAAGAAGACAACGTTGAAATTAATACAAAAAGTTCTCCCGATATACATGACCTAGCAGATCTATTCGAAACATTAGAAGTTGACACAGGAGATACTTTAACATTTGAAATTGAAAAAAATCCTTCCTCCATAACAGTTATTAGACTGAATGAAGATGGTACAGATGAAATTGTTGAAATGAAAGATTATACAATAAACATGCCATCAGAAGAGGGATATTATATATATGAGCTTAAAACAATTTGGAATAAGGGCAAAGAAACTTTTGTTTTTGACGTTCAAGTAAAATAAATACAGAGGTTGTCTAAAAAGTCCTTCTTAAGAATTCTAGCATCATTGTAAATGGTAAAAATCCGCTTCGCTTTCCGCGGGCAAGGCACGAGCCGCATTAGTCGCTAACTCTCCCTGCTGGGTCTCGTGCTCTTGCTTTTCCCGCAGGAGACTACGCGGATTTTTACCTTTATATCAAAAAATAACATGATAGAATTTCTTTGACCTTTCTATATATACTTTTAAGACAGCCCCTTATATCTCCACAATGGGAATTGAGTTTGTTCTCGTCCTTGTTCAAAAAGTTACGAGAGGATGAACTAAATCCTTATGCTTTAGCTCATAAACTTAGCTTTTTAAGGGGTAGCACCAACAAAACGCGAATTTCGTACGCTAAGGTACAATCGAGCTTGATTTCTAAAAACACAAGTTGTGGAACAAGCAATTCTATCGTATCGAAGAAGATAATTAGGAGTTCCTTATCTTGTTTTAATAAAGTGTTCGTTCGATAAAACATATAAAAGGCAGACCATATTACTGGTCTGCCTTTTAAAGTATCATTTAAGCTTTTCGTTTTCCCAATCTTTTCTAAGTAACCCCATAATATAAATGTCATGGTAACTACCGAACCTAAATAATTCTTCTTTTAAAGTCCCTTCTACGGAAAATCCGCATTTTTCATAAGAAGTGATAGCTCTTTTGTTGTAACTAAACACTTGGAGTTTGACTTTATTTACATTCATATAATTGAAAATAAAGTCAACCAATATTTGCATTGAATCAGTTCCATAACCTTTCCCTTGATATTCAGGACCTATTGAAACGCCAACGTGACAAGTACCATTTTTCCAGTTCACTAAGTAAACAGCTATTGTCCCAATAAAGATTTTTTCATCTTTAAGTTCAATACCAAACATGTAATCCTCTTTATCAGAACTTATTTCATTAAGAAATTTTTCATGGTCACTCTCAGTAGGAGGAAATGGTATTCCATCATTCATTAATAACCGGCTCTCCATTACATCTTCAATGTTATAGTAGTTTCCGTAATCCTCTTTAGTTATTTTTCGTAGAGTGACTTTATTACCTGTTAAAAATCTTTTACTATATTGCTTAATCAAATTAATATCCCCCAATTAATACGCAGGGGTATGCAGTAAGGGTTATTTTACTGTACCCTTGCGACGTTTTTTTGTTCCTTTAGTTTTTTTAAAACATCTACTGCAATGCTCGTTAACATAGGCTTATCTCCCTTTTTTCTAGATAATAAAAGTATATATAACATTACAAGAATTTTCAATCATTTCATCGAGGCTAATGAAAGTAGTAAACATTTAAGGGGTAGCTAAAAAATCGTTCCAAAAACGACCGTTTATAGTATTTTTTTTGGTTCTTTAACAAAAACGTGAAAAAACCCATCCATATTCAGTACCAAAGCTCATATCCAAAAACAAAGTTCCTTATTTTAAATTCAACAAGGTTTTTGGTGGTGAAAGACTCTTAAAGTTTGTCGCTAAACAAATTGGTGTAGGCTACACGGTCTATGAAGCATATGCGAAACGAGAACCTACTAGGTGAGAGCACTTAGAAGAAATACGTAAAGAATATGGATATCGTAACTTTACTAATCGTGATTATCGAAGGGTTTCTAAATTTCTACAACCATATGCATTAGAAAATGGAAATACAATGTATCTGATTCAAACTGCATTACAAAAACTACGAAAAGAGAAAATTATTTTACCTGCAATACCAAAAATAGAACGAGCTGTATGGGAAGTACGTAAGCGTACAGAAGAAAAGATTTCTAAAGTACTAACATCCTCTTTGACTTCTTCACAACAAGAAAAGTTAGATAGAATACTCCATCCAATTTGAAGTATTTTTCTTCTTTCGCAAGTTATTTCTTTCCTTTTCTCCTTAAAATAATTTATAGTCAATGTAATCGGATATTTAGGAGGAAATTATGGGAAGATTAGTTCATTTTGAAATTCATGTAAGTGACATGGAACGCGCAAAAGCATTTTATGGAGAGGTTTTCGGATGGACCTTTCAAGATTGGAGTGATTATGCCGGAATGCCTTACTTTGGGGCAGTGACTGGTAATGACGATGAACTTGGAATCAATGGTGCTTTAATGCAACGTCAAAGTGCTCCTCCAGAAACAAATCAAGCTTTGAATGGATTTGCTTGTACAATGGGAGTAGAAAATTACGATAGTACGGAAGCTAAAATTCTCGAGAATGGCGGCACGGTCGCAATGCCAAAGTATGCACTACCTGGAATGGCGTGGCAAGGATACTATCTTGATACCGAAGGCAATATTTTTGGCATTCATCAACCTGATGTAAATGCAAAATAGACTCTTTGAACTACTCCCACCTCTATAAGTGGGAGTAGTTCAAGAATTCAGGACTGAAAACCCAAATTAACATAGCAAAACGCATAGTATTGTTCTTTAAAATACATACTACCAATCAGCATTCTAAAAGTATTTGTTGTCTGGGGTGATTAGTCGTGCCAATGCTAGATGTAGAAGGTAGTAGCTTATTCTATCAAGTAAAGGGGGAGGGGACACCAATTGTCTTTATTCATCCTCCATTACTGACCAGCACCAATTTTATTTATCAAGTAGAACAATTATCTAAAAAATATAAAGTGATCACCTTTGATATTAGAGGTCATGGAAGAAGTGTGTATTCCAAACAAGCAATTACATACCCACTTATTGTCAATGATATTGTAAATTTATTGGATTATTTAGAGATAGAGAAAGCGTTTATTAGTGGCTATTCAACTGGTGGCTCGATTTTATTAGAGTTTTTATTATCATATCCCAGTAGAGCTTTAGGCGGTATCGTAATTAGCGGGATGTCTGAAGTGAAGGGTTTTTATTTAAAGCAGCGAATTTCATTAGCAGCCAAACTAGCTAATAAAAAAGCCATTTCTGTCCTTACACTTGCGATTTCATGGGGGAACTCCAAGACACGACAAGTCTTTAGTAAATTGTATAAAGATGCATCCTATGGAGATGTACGGAATATCCAGCAGTATTTCCGCTATAGCCTACACTACAATTGTACAAATCGACTTCAAGATATTGATTCGCCAGTATTGCTTGTCTTTGGTACGAAAGACAAAGCATTCTATCAATATGCCCACATATTAAATGAAAAGCTACCTCATAGTGTATTAGCGTTTTTAGAAAATGAAGAACACCAAATCCCTACAAAATCAGCTGTTAAATTAAACGAAAAGATTGATGAGTTTATTCAGCATCATTACGATAAATAAGTACCTTTTTTATGGATATCAATGAAATGGGATATATGGATTAGGGACTTGTACAAAAAGGAAAAAGTAAAATGGCTATTGAACTGCACTTACAATTGTCGGAACAATCTAACAATTATAGGTGCTTTTCTATTGGCCAAACTGGAGTACTGGTAAAAAACCATTTGAAGGAAAAATAAATTGGACTCAGTCTATTACAATACCGAACCCAATCCTCACTAGCTGCCTTATCCCGGTCTAATTTTTAAGGTCACTTCATGATTTGTATAGAAAAACTTGCAAGTTATCATTTTTGTCGATTGTCGCTAATATGACATCTCTAATGTCTACGTTATAGGTTGACGTAAGTTTATTTTTTAACCAATCCTCAGTAAATTTTGTTTTATTTAACTCATCGTAATCAATTTTTCCTTCTTTTATGAGGTTAAATGGGAGAGAAAAAGGTTCTGGTACCATGTTCAGATCTGCTCGTGTTGGTGGTTGTTGTTGCGGGTATAAAAAACTTGAAATAGATCCATCTGGTTCCCATAAAGCAAGAGCAATTTTTTGAACATCTTCTATCTTTTCTTTTCTTAACTCTGATAAAAGAAAATCAACGGATATTCTTGCCTTTCGTAAGTTTGCGGAAACAATCTGCCCGTTTTTTATAAGTGGAATCGGAAGGGGATCTATAAAATGTCGAAACGAGGCCCATTTCAGGCTCAATAATACACCAGCTGTATATAAAATAACTAAAACTGACATCGAAATCATGGACCCCTTCATCCCTAATCCTTCATCAGATAAGGGATGGGCAATGATATTACCTAAAGAAATTGCCATAGCAAAATCGAGTAATCTCAGCTGGGAAATAGAACGTTGCCCCATAATTTTTGTCGCAAAGAGTAAAAAGAAAAAAGCAATAATCGCTCTTAGAATCCATTGAATTGCTGTAAGTGATTCTTGTCCATTTAAGAAATCCACTCTGACACGTCCTTTTTCTCTTTATGATTTTCTCTTAATTGTCTCCTTTAACACTATTATTATGTGTTTGTGTCCTACACGGCGAATCCTTTGTGACAAAGCTAACATAGTCATTCGTTTACTATTTATTTGAATAATGATGTGTTCGTATTTTCTTTCTTCAACAAACGAATAAGAACTATTAAATACAAGGATTCACGACTACAATTAGTATGAGCCTGTTTATTTGAAAAAACACAACAAAATACATTAATGAAATCGTCGATGGCATATTAGTGCGATCATGGCTAACTAGTAAAGTAAGTGATGTTGTGACTGAAAGCTTAAATCTTGAGTCTGTTGCAGATATCCCAATTTTCAATCGTATTCGTGAGGTGAATAAACAAGAAATGATGGCGATTTGCCAATTCCTTGAGGGAAATAAATAAACATAGAGCTAGATGTCAGAGAACTCATTTGCAATGATCACTGGCAAATGAGTTCTCGTGAATGTTTCCCAGGTCAACATATAATAAAGACAACTTTCACATAAAAACAATCTTCGCTATAGCTTTACCTTACCCGTATAATAATCCTCTGCAATTTCATGAAGAGTTGATGAAAGGACTTTGTCAAAGCTGAGAGAAGGGAACAAAACAAAGTAATGAGGGGCAGTATCATATAAGCTCCAAATCTAAAATGGATTGAAGAAGGTTAGAAACCAAATAGATCAAACTAAGAAACGCACTAAGAAAATATTTAAAAAAAGTCGAATTCCTGTACGAAAAGGAACCGACTTGGTGTTAGATGTATAGAAATTGAAAGAATCCACAATCAAAAAAATAATGTACAACACATTGAAACAAATGATCTTTTGTGTTAAATTTATATAGATAGACATTGTATAAATGGAATTCGGCGTGATATCCCTATTATAATTATATAATGAAATCTATCCTTTCGTCAACTCTTATATTTATTTTTTTAAGGAGTGGTTGTTATGAATTTGAAAATTCAGCAAGAGAAAACAGCAAACAGATTGGAGGACCTAAGTAGTTTGTATCCAGAATTCTGAAGGACGTTGGATGGAGATAACAAATTAGAGAGACTTCATAAAGAAGTAATTGTGATGAAAAACATAGAAATGAGATAGAAAGTAGGACTGATTTTATTGTCGGAGAAAACCCATTCTTTAGAGAAAAAAGCGCCATACGGCATGATTGCCATTTTATTTATTGGTGCCTTTGTTGCTATTTTAAATGAAACATTACTAAACATTGCCCTTCCGTCTATTATGGAAGAATTCGAAGTGAAAGCCACGGCAGTGCAGTGGCTTTCTACGGGCTATATGCTTATTAACGGTATTTTGATACCCGCGAGTGCGTTCTTTATTCAGCGCTTTTCTGATAAAAAGTTATTTATAACAGCTATGTCATTGTTTACTTTAGGAACGTTCTTAGCTAGTATCGCACCTTCGTTCGGTGTGTTATTAGGGGCTCGAATGATTCAAGCTGCAGGATCGGCGATTATGATGCCGTTATTAATGAACGTCATGCTTACCGCTTTTCCAGTCGAAAAAAGAGGGGCAGCGATGGGGATGTTTGGACTTGTTATGATTACAGCTCCAGCGATTGGTCCGACTCTTTCAGGATGGTTGATTGAACATTACAATTGGAGAATGTTATTTGATCTTGTTCTGCCAATTGCCATTGTAACCTTAATTTTTGCAGCCTTTAAATTAAAAGATGTAACACCACAACGTGCTATTAAGCTTGATGTCTTTTCTCTTGTTTTATCTAGCATTGGATTTGGTGGCTTGCTTTATGGCTTTAGTTCCGCGGGGGAAAAAGGATGGGATAGTCCACTTGTTTACGGCACGATTATTATTGGTACACTTGCTTTAATTACCTTTACACTTCGTCAACTTCGATTGGATGAGCCTATGCTTGAGTTTCGCATCTTTAAATATCCAATGTTCGCCTTATCATCGGCCATTTCAATTGTAATTGCTGTCGCGATGTTTTCAGCCATGATCTTGATGCCCATTTATGTACAAACAATTCGTGGGATTTCACCAATGGATTCCGGACTACTAATGCTTCCTGGAGCTATTGTCATGGGGATTATGTCGCCAATTACAGGGAAACTCTTTGATAAGTATGGAGCAAGAAGTTTGGCAGTGATCGGATTGACTATTACCATTGTGACAACTTATTACTTTAGCAAAATTAGTATGAATACAGCATATTCTACCCTTGTTTTACTGTATACTCTACGTATGTTTGGGATGTCAATGGTCATGATGCCAGTCATGACAAATGGTTTGAATCAATTGCCAGCGCATAATAATCCACACGGAACAGCTATGAATAATACACTACAGCAAGTATCAGGTGCAATTGGTTCCGCGGTGTTGATTACCGTAATGAACCATCAAACGACTGCAAAAGCAGAGGAACTAGCTGCTGACGCAATGGCAAACATGAGTGCAAACGCAGTTCAACCATCTGCACAGGCTGCAGCTGAAATGCAACAACACATCATGAATGAAGCGATGTTACATGGTATTAATTTTACCTTTTTCATTTCAACATTAATTGCGGTGATCGCCCTTATCCTTGCATTCTTTATTAAAAGAGTTACACCTCCTCACGAAGTTAAGACGGATGGGGAACATTTAGAAACTGTTAATGAGCAATAATTAA
This sequence comes from Lysinibacillus sp. TE18511, assembly GCF_054062295.1. Taxonomy (NCBI): domain Bacteria; kingdom Bacillati; phylum Bacillota; class Bacilli; order Caryophanales; family Bacillaceae; genus Lysinibacillus; species Lysinibacillus sp. TE18511. The sequence goes on along the minus strand of NZ_JBSSFD010000012.1, from coordinate 11,212 downwards.
GCTAGAAAACGGGTGATGCTTACCTCAAGCAACACCCGTTTTTATTTGTTTGAAATTGTCCGCAGACTAATTCTTTCATGATTTATCGAACTGTAAAAATATAAAAATAAGTCTGAAAATTAAATTGACAATGGAAACAAATTACAATACAATTTGATTGATTCATCAATCATTTTCTGAAAGGAGTTTCTAAATGGAACCTAAACTTACTATTGATGAAAAAAAGAAAATAAAAAGATCTACTATTCTAAACGCCGCAATCAAATTATATAGCGAGAATGGTTTTGCAGAGACAAAAGTTGCCGAAATAGCGAAAGAGGCAGGCGTTAGTTTTGGTACTGTATTTACGTACTTTGATTCAAAAGAAGCTCTTTATGAATCAGTGTTTCTAGAGCCATTGGAGGAAATCAAAACCTATTTTATCGAGATAGAAAACCACTTTAAAGGTGAGCCTCTTGAAGTCGTGAAGGAAATGATCGATTGCCATGTACAACTGTTTTCAATGAGAAATGAATACCTTCGTATAATTCAGCAGGTTCTTGCGAGACCTGATCGATTTCCAAAACTTTTTAATGAACTTAACGATTTCGTCAATGGGTTTATCGTCAGTATTCATCCAGTTATTGAAGCCGGGCAAAGGCTTGGTTACTTTTATGAAGAACCAACGTCATTAATTGCTAAATCATACTTATCCATCTTAAATGGGATGCGTTTAACGTTTGTAGATGAATATACAAGTATGATGTGGAAGGAAATAACGAGACAAGCGCTGAGATTATTTGGTCCTATCACGAATAAGGGGTGATTAATATGAAATGGAGAGATATCCATCCAAATGTCAAACTTCGTCTAGCCATGCAATTTCTAGGCAGCCTTATTTCGATGGCTGTTATACCGTTTCTAGCAATCTATTTTTCTCAAAAAATCGGCGCCACTAAAACAGGTATTATTCTTATCATCATTGTTATGAGTGGGGTCATTGGTGGGTTAATCGGCGGTCATGTCTCAGACAGAATAGGTCGAAAAAAAATAATGATTTATTCTGAACTGGGTCTATTGCTTTCATATCTGTTTATAGCACTTTGTAATTCCCCTTGGTTTGACGTACCATATTTATCTGCAGCATTTTTTACCATCAATATGTTCTGGGGTGGAATGTTTCAACCAGCAGCACAGGCTATGATTATTGATATTACTAATTCCGAATCGCGTAAGGTTATATTTACAATTAGCTATTGGTTAGGGAATTTAGCAACTGCTATTGGAGGAATTATTGGCGCATTTCTTTTCAAAAATTACTTATTCGAATTATTTATTGGGATATCACTCATCTCTTTATTATCTGTATTAATAACCTTATTTTTCATTACGGAAACCTACACACCCGAACCTTCTTCTAAGACTTCAAATCAAACACAAAAATTTGCATTAAAAGCGATGTTTAAAAACTTTTCTACCGTTTTAAAAGATAAGCTGTTTATGTTTTATATTTTGGGAGCAATTTTTATTTTTTCTTTGGAACAGTCATTAACTAACTATATTGGGATTCGTCTCGAAAAAGATATACCTCATCAGTCTGCTTCATTGTTTGGAATAGATTTCATACTTGATGGCACAAAGATGCTAGGTTTTCTTCGAACGGAGAATACAATTCTTGTAGTCCTCCTATCCGGTGTCGTATTATTCGTATTTAAAAAGTGGAGTGATCGTTGGACTTTAGTTACAGGGATGTTGATTTTTTCGATCTGTTTTAGTGTTTTTGCCTTTACAAATAGCGTGTTGATTCTTTTTATTGCTATGTTTATTGGAACAATTGGTGAACTGATGTATGTTCCTATTAAACAAGCGATGATAGGGGAAATTGCACCACCAAACGCTCGTAGCACCTATATGGCTTTTAATAGTATGACGATCTATGGCGCAATAGTTGTTTCTTCGCTGCTGATCATCGTTGGGGAGTGGATTCCTCCAGTATATATGGGAGGATTGCTTCTTGTACTAGGATTAACGGGTACATTTTTGTTCTACATAATAACAAAAACACTAGACTCTAAAGTAAGTGAGGAAAATGAAAGTAAAGTACCTGTTTAGTATTAAAGGATATCCTCATCAGAAAACAAAAAAGTTTTTTGTTTTCTAGGGAAAATAATAAGCTCATCACCATAACGTGTGGTTGATTTCCGTTCCGACTGGGCGCTTTCCTGTGGGCGTCCGATGAGCCGCTTCACTCGCGATGCTCGCTGCAGGGTCTCGGGGCAACAGGATGTTGGTCACGAAGGCGTTATCACAGGACGTGATGGTTTTAGCCTTCGTTCCTCTAACGCTGATCTCCAAGGAGTCGCCCAGCCTTCACTTCAATCAACTTATACACAAAGCATTTATCTTAACAAATGTCATCCACAACTTTTGGTGAAGAGCCAAATAATGACGAAAGAATGTACTAGGAGCAATATAGTAATTTTCATAGAAAACTGTTTCAGGCTTTATGTGGAGCGAATTCCAACAGGGAAGCCAGAATAATAAATCAAATGAAAGTGAGTTGCAAATAATAATGGAGATAATGAGTAAGGTTCATGTTTGGATGGGAATTAGCAACGTAGATAACGATACTTTTAATGAATATTTTGAAATCGATTATAGTGATCCAGACATGGATATTGATGATCCTAAATATAAAATATGTGAATTTTGTAAGGATATTAATGAAAAATTCTATGACGAGGATTGGATTGGTGTCTACTGGCAAGATAAATTAACAGATGTGGATGAATTTATTGAGGAACTCTCAGTAGAGGATGAGAAGATGGTTGAAATAAAAAAAATTTGTATTCACAAAGGATTAGAAAAAGTAAACACAATGTTTTATTATTTCGATCCGGAAATAGAAATTACTGATGTTAACAAGCTTTATAACGGACTGCATTATATCGGATTATTCGATACCGACTTTTAGTGCAGTAAGTGTGTTAAAAGAGGAGGAAATTCCTTGGTAATAGATGGTGTTTCTGCTCAAGAAATGAGGCTGCTTCTGCGTTGCTGGGGAATATCCTTCTGCTCAAATGGCAAGAGATACGCGACATTTATAAAAAAGTTTGATTAAAAATCCTGTGTTGATATATGCAGGATTTTTTCTTGTTCCACAAACTTGTGAGATTTCCTCGCAAAACAGGTGGTTAAAAAGGTCATTGAGACCACTCCAAATGAATATCTTTTCCTTCGATATATAAAAACTTTATGTCGAAATAACCGAAATGTAAGAATTGTAAAAATATTCATAATATCTTATCATAGAACTGTAAATGCTTTCATTGATAAGTGAGGAGGATGACAGTGTTAAGAGCATTAAAAGTAGGTCTAGTTATTGAGCGAGCGAATCGGAAAAATTTAGTCGCATTACTAGCTGTTGTTATGATCGTTTTTGGTTTTATGTTTTATATAAAAGCACAAGCTGTTGGTAATCAACTTGTCGAGAAAAAGGGTGATTTTTATTCAGCACAAGCTATACTATCAAAGTTTCAAATTAAAGATGCTTCAGAAACAGGTGACGGAAGCGACTTATATAAAAATTTAGTTAAACAAAAAAGCACTATTGCTTTACAAATAGCAGCATTAACGATGGACAAACAATCTATGTATTATGAGACTTCACTTAAACTCGCAGAATTAAGACAAGAGGCATTCGAATTAGAAGGATATGAAAATGTTGCAGAATTATTACCTTCTAAATTGCAAAATTCTATGGACTATCTTTATTTTAAGAGGATGGTTGATGAGGGAAAGGATACAATATCCGATTTATTTCAGTACATGCCGTTTTTATTATTTTTCTTTTTACACGTTGGAGCAGGCTGGTACATATTTATAAGCTTCCATACAAGTTCTATTTTGCTTGATGACTTTGAGCATTCTAGTATAATTAAGGGCTTTCCTGTCCGATTTGATCACTATATTTTATCTAAATGCATTATTACTTTTTTATCTATAGTTATAAGCATTTTGCTCATTTTTATTTGCGCGATTCCATTGTGGTTATTAAATGGACTTGGTAACCCATTAGAGCCTGTAGGGATCTATATAGGAAATGCCACATTAATATCTACAATTCAATATATTGCAATGAGCGTTGGTTATATGATATTAATTTCAATTTTTGTAACGCTATTGTCGATTATTTTAAATGTGTTACTGAAAAATATGTATTTAACTTTATTTGTACACTTTATTTTATTCTTTTTACCGATGATTTTTCCATCTCTTATTAGTTTATTACCCTATAATCCTTTTAATTTCATGAACTTCAATGATATTTTACTAGGCGTACCAGTAGATTTAGCGAAGCCTGTAGATATTACGATGAATTTAGGCTTAATCATCATATGTATAAGTATTATTTTAATGTTATTCGTGATTAAAACATTTTTCTCAACAGGAAAAATCAATAGGGCATAGGGGGTATTAAGCATGTGGAGTTATTTTAAATTTGAATTCAAGCAGTTTTTTACGAATAAGAAAAACGTAGCCATCTATTTTTTGCTTGCTTTTGCAACCCTTTTTTATGTATTTAAAATAGCGCCAACTTACAATCCAATTGAAAGTGTTGACTATGATGAAATTGAGGCGCGCTATTTAACACGTCAGGAATTTTTAGATCATATGGAAGGACAAGATTTACATAATGTACATCCTTCCGTTATTTACGCTATTGAAATATTTAAGGAAATTAACCCTATAGATAAAGGAAGATTAGATGCATTAGATGAGGGCAATTTTAAAAAATATGCAGATTTAACTAGCGATTGGTACTTCTTTACGAATTCGATTACATATAGAAATGAGGCATTTTCATATAACTCAAAGTATTTTATAAAAAATAACAAGTATGCAGAAGATGATGCCTTTTACGCCTATTTAGAGCAGGCTGTCCGTTATGATTCTTATTCGAAAGCAGATTATGAGTTATCATTGGAAATTTTTGAACAACGTACAGCGCTTCAAACGTTCGAACGTCTATTAAAGAGTGTACTTCCAATTATTTTAATTGTCTGTGTACTTCTTTTATCAATTGATATTGTAAAAAAAGATCAACGTCATCCATCTATTTTAAAGGGTTTTCCAATTAGTGATTGGAAAAAGCTACTTGTGAAAATGTTCGTTGCACTACTAGGTAGCGTGGTATTATTTGTACCGCTTATAGTTGGCATCTTTATCATAGGATTACAATCCGGTTTTGGGAATTTCAATTTACCATCTCCTGTGTATGCAGCTCATCTCGATTGGCGTGTGGACGGTAAATTTGAAATGATGACATTAGGTACGTTTTTAGGACAATCCTTCATTTTACTTTTTACCTGGTTTATCGTCATGATCAACGTTGTGCTATTATGCAGTATTATTTTCCGCAGTGAGATGGTCAATTTCGCTGTTGGCTTGTTCCTTATTTTCGGCGAGAATTTTTATTCCAGCCGTTACGTCGGCTATTTTTGGGACGTTCAAAACTATCCGACTTCTTACATTCAAGTCGGACAAATTATTTCAAAAAGGCGAAATTTTTATTATATGAACAATCAGTTAGATTTTACTTTAGGATTACAGCTGTTACTTGGACTAGCAGGGGTTGTCATTTTTTTAATGATACTGATTGCATTGAATAGGCGATTTAAGCTAATTAAATAGGAGGCGTAAAGATGCTTGAAGTTCAAAATATAACCGTGCAATTTGGGGAAAATAAAGTGTTAAATGATATTTCAATGACATTTGAGCAAGGAGAAATGATCGGGCTTGTTGCACCAAATGGAACGGGAAAATCCACATTAATGAATGTGTTAATGAATTATGTGAAACCTACGAAAGGAAAAGTAGTATTTAAAGAAGGTCTAAGTTACTCGAATAAATCAAATGAAGTAAAAATTCATCAATTCGTGTCGATGATGCCAGACCAAAGTGACTTGTATAATCACTTAAGTGGGCGCGAGCATTTAAAAATGTTCGCAACCATGTGGCAATCCGATTTAAAACTGATTGATGAAACAATCGAAGCATTAAACATGGGGCATTATGTGAATAAAAAAACCGGCACGTATTCCCTTGGTATGCGACAACGTCTATGCTTTGCAATGCAAATTGTCACAAATACGGAAATTATGATGATGGACGAAGTAATGAACGGACTTGATCCAAATAATGTAGAAATCATTTCGAAAATATTAGTAAAGAAAAAGGCGGAAGGTAAGATTATTATTATTGCCTCCCATTTACTTGATAATTTAGAGAAATATGCAGACCGAATTTTCTTATTTAATAAAGGAAAGCTAGTTAATACCAATCAAGTAATAGAAGGTTTTAGTCAGGCGCATATTAAAACTATTCGAGTAAAAAACATGGAAGATCATACTAAAAAACAACTTCGCGAGCTATTTCCAAATCTAGAACTTCAAACACTTACAAATGGAATGTCACTCATTCATTTACCAAGTTCTGAAGCAAGTTTATTAAGTTCGCTTACATCTTTTTTAGTTGAGAGAAATGTGGTGGATTTTGCATTTGGGAAAGTTACATTAAATGATTTGTATTCAATGTATTATCATGAAGATAGCATTGGAGACAGCCAGAACAACCACTTTAATTATGAGGACTAAAAATCAGCTTAATAGAGGGATTTTAAAAAGGAAAGTCCTAACTTTTATGCCCTTGTATTTGGACAATATAGTTAGGACATTCTTTACTTCGAGACATAAAAGTAGGGATATTTGAAATTGAAATCTGTAGATCCTTGTCCATATACTTCAAGGTGGTTCAAACAAAACTACAGGGATTAGGTTTTCAAATTCACTCACTTGTACATTCCAGTTTAAGTTGTAATTATTCAAACTGGCTTTTCTCCGTTAGTGAAGCTGGTGCTAAAGCAAATGCATCTGTTTAAGTTTGGCTGAAACGGCAAAAGCAAACGGAATCGGTATGGAAATATTGAAAACATTTCCATATACCCTATAATTATTTGCATAAACAAATTTCTAGCAAGGGCTTGTTTATAATAATTATTCGAGGTAACTAAATGAAAAGAAAATACAATAACATGTTTCCATTCTTGTTTTCACCCTTGATAGTGGCGTTAGTTACTACATTCATTATTCAATTCATTGAAGAGAAGCCGGAATCGGAATTAATTGGGTTCACAATGTTTGAAAATCTCATGATATCTGCATTGATTTTTTTAGGTCTCTATTTATTTACAATAATCGTTGTAGCACCTATTGATCTTTATTTAATGAATAGGTTAAAAAACAAAATACTATACTTTATCCTATTCAATAGCATCGGTTTAGTGTTGATAGCGTGTCTTAACGTGTGGATATTGAAAAGTGATGATTTAAAATATTTGTTTTTAATTTTCCCGTTATTTGCAATACTTTCATTATCAGTTGAAGTCTATTTCAAAAAATGATTTTGTGCTTAGAATTTATCATAAATCACAGCGTCAATTTACTTTGTGGTGATGTTTGCAGTTTCATTCTTTTCATCTCGTGAAGCAATGGTTAATCATACTAGTATTTTATTAAACAAAAAGAAGGATTTTTAGCATTTGAGTAGAATATTTTATAGTATCCCAGGAAATGTTTGGAGGTAGCAATGATGTTACTTTATAATTGATCGATCATCTCCTTAAAAAATTATTAAATAATTTAGGAGTTGATATATGATGATTTATAAAAAATCTATGGATGGAATTTCTTCTGATATGTTGAATGGCTTTTTTGTTGATTGGCCAAATCCACCAAATCCACAAACGCATTTAAAGTTGTTAAAAAACAGTAGTAAAGTGATTATTGCTATAGATGATCACACGAATCAAGTAGTTGGGTTTATAACAGCAATTAGCGATGGCGTTCTATCTGCCTACATTCCGTTCCTTGAAGTGTTGCCAGCGTATAAAAAGAAAGGTATTGGCAAGGAATTAGTAAAACAAATATTAAAAGAACTTGATGATATATATATGATTGATTTGTGTTGTGATGATGACTTAATTCCTTATTACGAGAATTTTGGCATGATAAAATCAAACGGAATGCTCGTAAGAAATTACGAAATGCAGTCGGGAATATCAAATAAAAAGCGATGAGTAACAGCTCATTTAGCAACGAAAAAATAACGATAAAAGACACCAAGGATTCTGCTTTGGTGTCTTTGTCATTTTAGGATTTACATATAATTATCCTTAATCCTGCCTCCATAGTTAAACGACAATTAGTAATCAAAGGCAGTCGTGTTGATTAGGAAAAAATAAGTTTATTATTGAGAGATAAAAGGATTTTTTTGTTGCTATTTTGCTAATATATGACCATCTTAACTGATTGTAGCGTAGGGCTACTCGACTCCCGCGGGAAAGCGAGACAGACGAGACCCTGCACGAAGCGGAGCGGAGGAAGCGGCTCGACGCTCGCCCGCAGGAAAGCGAGTAGCCCGTAGCGAAAATCAGAGCCTTTTAAATATATAAAGGAACATCGGATCATTTGTAAGCTTAAACTAGTTACAATGATTGAATTCCTTTACAGAAATAAATTATTATTTGATAATAATTGCTTAACATAGATTTAACACGCACCTATTTAAAATAATGAAAATGAGGTGATGACGATATGAGAATTCTTGTTGTTGAAGATGAGATAGATTTACAGGAAGCTATCGCTGAGGGACTTAGAATGGAAGGGTATGCAGTTGATACATGTAGTAATGGAGAAGATGCTTATGAACTGGCGTACGTTGAAAACTATGACTTAATAATCCTTGACTTAAATCTTCCGAAAATGGACGGATTAAAGGTTTTAGAAAAGATACGAGAAGAAAATAACGAATTAAAAGTCTTAATCCTTAGTGCAAGAAGTAGCGTAAACGACAAAGTTAAAGGCTTAGATATTGGTGCGAATGATTATTTAACTAAACCATTTGAATTTGCAGAATTGGAAGCAAGAATAAGAAATTTATTAAGGCGAAAATTTGTGCAGGAAAATAGCCTTTTATCTTGCGGTCACATAAATATTGATTTATCTAAACGCACCGCATTTGTGGGTGAAAAAGAACTGATACTCACAAAAAAAGAATTCGCATTGCTTGAATACTTTCTGCTAAATCAAGAAAAAGTAGTCAGTCAAGAAGAGTTGATTGAACACGTTTGGGATGGAAGTGCTGATAGCTTTAGTGGTGCTATTCGCGTTCATATCGCCACATTACGAAAAAAAATGAAAGTTCTTTTAGATTATGATCCAATACGTACAAAGATTGGTGAGGGGTATTTTATAACTAAAAATGATGGTGATGCTTGATGTTCAAAAAAATGCCAATTCGGCTGCGACTTACTGTAATGATGATCATTTTATTAACGATTTGTTGTATAGGACTTACATTAATTTTGAATTTTTCTGCCGGTATAATGGCAACAAGAATTGATGCAGCCGCTTTATTACCTGCACAAGTGGTTGGTGAAGGTAGCAATAGTATGGACAGTCTCCAAACGCCACCAGATGTCATGATGCCTACACCATCAGAAGAATCACAACAAGCAAGAACGGACTTTAAGATGAATAGTATTGTTTATCTGCTTATAGTTATAGTCGGTGGTGGCGTATTGACATACTATGTATCGGGTAAAGTGTTAAAACCACTTGATACACTAAATAGTCAAATTAAAAATAGGACTGTACATAATTTATCGGAAACGATGGACATTCCCTCAACCAATGATGAAATAGCTGAGCTAACGCAGTCCTTTAATGAAATGACGGATACGCTAAACGATGCTTTTATGATGCAAAGTCGCTTTTCTGCAAATGCGGCTCATGAACTTCGAACGCCACTTGCGGTTTTAAAAACAAAGGTGGATGTATTTAAAAAGAAACATATACATTCTACAGAAGAATATGATGCGCTGATTTCAGTTTTTGAAAAGCAAATACAGCGATTATCTGAGCTTGTTAGTAGCCTTTTAGATATGACAAATATGAACGATGAACTTGCGAATGAAACGATTTGCTTGAAGGATGTTTTAGAAGATATTGTTTCTGAGCTTTCTCATATTGCTGATGAAAAAGATGTTACATTATATTTGGATTGCGATGAAAGCGTTGTTTATGGTAATACCGACTTACTGTATCAAGCGCTTTATAATATTATTGAAAATGGTATTAAATACAATATTGTCGGTGGTATGGTAATCATTACTGATAAAACGGATAAAAAGCAGGTAATCGTTGAAATTAAAGATACGGGAATCGGGATCCCTGATGATGAAAAAAAGAATATATTTGAGCCGTTTTATAGAGTGGATAAATCACGCTCTCGTGAAATGGGCGGTTCAGGCTTAGGACTTTCTATTGTGCAAAGTATTATACACAAGCACAACGGAAGCATCGTAGTTACGGATCATGAAAACGGCGGTACTTGTTTCGAAATTACGCTTGGCAAAATAAAATAAGAAAATGAAAAGGCTTTGAATGGCAGTTGAAACTGTTTATTTAAAGCCTTTTTTTGTGAATTTATAAAAACTATTCCTCTTAACATGGATTTAACATGAATTATTATAAACTGGTGATATCAAGTAGAAAGGTTGCAAGCTATGCTGATGAAGTCTGTGGTACGAACGATGGCAGACTTTCTCTTGTGAAGAAAATAGATGACTAAGTCAGATAGGGGGATAGAAAAATTACAGGTGAACCAACTCTAAGGTTACAATGAACATTTTAAGAGTGATGTCAAAAAATAGAACGGTTAACATTGTTACAAATCTTGGGTAGTAACTAAAAACATTCTAGGAGGAATTTATGATGAAGAAAAAATTAACAATTACAACATTGGTGCTAGGATTATCGATTGTTGCAGGATCTGCATATGCTGCGAGCAATAACGACATGTGGGAAACTACTAAATCCAGTGAACCTGTCAACTTAGAAGAAATGGCGAAAGAAAAAGGGATTACAGTAGACGAATTGATTGCTCAACTTGAAAAAGAAGGCAAACTAACAAAAGCTGCTAATGTAACTGAATCTACGAAAGCTAAAGGCACGATTGAGTCAGATACGGCCAGCAATACTAGTGAAGTCACAAATTCTAGTGAACCCGTTAACTTGGAAGAAATGGCGAAAGAAAAAGGGATTACAGTAGACGAATTGATTGCTCAACTTGAAAAAGAAGGCAAACTAACAAAAGCTGCTAATGTAACTGA